>JAHEDB010000121.1 GCA_024641465.1 Chromatiales bacterium
CATGCCGAGGCTGGGTCCGGCGCCGATGGCCGCCTTGTTGCGCAGCTCATCATGCAACAGCAGGCTCACATCCAGCATCATAAAGGTGCTCAGGTCATCGGTCAGGCCGTGGGTCAGACCAACGCCGCCGTTGACCGAATAAACCAGTTCATCCTGAAAGTTCCTGCCTGTCGGGCGCCGCACAAAACCGGTATTCACCTTCCAGGAAACCGGCTTGAAAAATCTATCGCGTGGCGAGAGGGAATGGATATCGATGATCATCCACTCCTGCAGGCGCAGCGTTTCATCCTGTTCGCTATAGCGCAGGGTAAAGTCAGAAAAATTGATCTGCGCACCGCGGGTATAACCAGCCGTGTTATCGAGCAGGCTGTGATAGGCAGGGCGGTATTTTATCTCGCCAAAGCTATGCGATACCTTGTCACGCTTGACCTCGCCGCCGCCGAGCGCAAATCGTGACGTACCATGGCCCTGATCAAAACGCACCTCTGGCGTCGGCATGGATGGCACACTGGCATTTGTCGGAATTTTGTTGCGTGCCCGCAATAACATCAAGGAGCGACCAGAGGCAGTGTCGCGTGTTGCCTCACCGCGATTAAACAGATACTGTAAATAGTCATAGGCGGAAATGATCACCGACGCCCTGCGCTCTTCCGGCAGGTTCAACACAGCCGGGGCATCCGGCTTGATCTCGCCCTTAGCCAGGGCCAATACCAACGCCTGTTCATCGCCGTCAAGCTTGCCGATCTGGTATCGCAGTTGCGACCTTACCGAAGGGCGAAACAGGGCCTTTTTGAGGATCTTCTCATCATCGAGTAACACCGTTACCGTATCACCGGGAATCGCCCAGACAGAAAACTTGTCCTTTAGGTCATAACCCGGGCGGGCCACATCCAACAGCGCTATTAATTGATAAGAGCAGTTTTCCAGAAAAAAGTAGTAGGCGAAATCCGTCTGCCCCAGCTCCCAGGTATGTTGCAATAATACCTGGATTTCTTCGCTGGTGAGATTGAGCTGATATTCCCAGATATCACGATGTTCCATGTCGTTATACTGTTTGACCTTCTCATAATACGGCATGATCGAAAATCGTCCGGGGTAGCCGCCAAAAATACCCTTTACCGCAAACACCAGGCCGTTGGTTTCAGCAGTCTCAGCGGCAAAATTGATCGAATAAGAATTGAGTCGGGTTGCTTCAGACTGGTTACGCCTGTCGATGCGAAACAGGGTGTGGCCAAACATCGACGAAGGACTGTTGTCCGTCCCGGCCGGAAAGATCAGCGTCACCTGGTCGGGGGCGATATTACCTATCCACTTGTTATAACGGTCACAGTTTTGTACCGGCAGTCTGTTCGGGTCAAAACCAAGTTGTTTATTCAACCAGTGGTAACGCGCGATAAAACGACACTGTGGATTTTGTTGTTTATCGGTCTCTTTTATATCCGAGAAAAAACTGCGTAGTGTAGCTTCCAGCTCAGACTGCGGATTGGTCATGCCATCCGGGGCATTAAAAAATTCCTTGCTGGTAATCTCACTGTAATAACCGGAAAACAGTCTGGGTTGGTAATGCACCAGATTCAACCACGCCTTATTCGTAGCAAGCCTGAGCGCGGATGCCTTGCCAATCAATTCCTGAACGTAAGTCTGTTGCACCGGCTCGGCCTGCACAGACAAATGACAGATCACTACAAGACAAACAGAAAATATGTATCGGTACATTTGTTATTAATTGTTGTTATTATCGAAGCTGTATAAAAAAACACCCGGCTGGAAATATCCAGCCGGGTGCGGTGTGACAACTACCGGATATTAAGCGGTGTAAACAGCCAGCTTGCTGTCATTCGCCATTACCTTACCCAGGTTTGCCAGAACTTGTTCTGACGTGATTTTTTCTGAGGTAAAGATAGCGTCAAAGTTGGCCTTGGCGACTTCGAAGAAGCGGGCCTTGTCTTCTGCCTTGATATTCATGGCATCGGCCAGTGATTCGAGGGCTTCACCCTTACCGACTGACATATCACGGGCAACCTTTTCGATGTTGGCGCCCATAAAGGCATCGGCAGCGGCATATTTCTGAATCACACCGTCAGCAGCGCAACCGGCGGTACCGGAAGAAATACCAAAGGTCTGGTTACCGGAGGTGGCGTTGGTAGTCGCGGCCAATGCTGAATTGAGAGCACCGCTCTTGCCTTCAAAAATCATGGAACCCCAACCACAACCTACGTTGTTAGGTGCAGCACTGGCAGTGCCGACGTACATAATACCAACCAAAGCGGAAAGAATAATTTTCTTCATACGGTTAAGCTCCTGTTATTTTTTATAGCGTCAGAGAATTAAACAGCAAAGCACAACAACTGTTGTCTGTAATGTTTTAGCAGCCAAAGACGGATCTGTCTAGGAAACGAACAGGAGAAATAGATCACACAACTAATAAATGATTATTGCTTTGTTATGACATCCATAGTCGATTCAATCCAGTTTTCCACATCCTTGAGGATCTCTTCCGCCTTGCGTCCCTGGCTCTGGATCACCGGTCCAATAACCACCTTGATCGTACCGGGCTTTTTGATGAACTGGCCTTTTTGCCAGTACATACCGGCATTATGCGCGACGGGCACAATCGGAAAACCACTCTCGGCCGCCAGAATTGCGCCGCCCATTTTATAGCGTTTTTTCTCGCCGGGACGCACTCGCGTGCCTTCCGGGAAGATCACCACCCACTCACCACGCTTGAGTCGCGCCGTGCCTTTTTCGACAACCTGACGAATGGCGGAGTGGCCGGAACGACGATCGATCGCAATGGGATTGAGTATGGCGATCCCCCAACCGAAAAAGGGGATCCACAACAACTCACGCTTGATCACATAGACCTGGGGCGGAAAAAAATGCTGTAGCGCAAAGGTCTCCCAGGTCGACTGGTGTTTGGAAAATATGATCGACGTCTCGTCAGGAATATTCTCCTCGCCAATCAGCTCATAACGGATACCGCAAATCCAGTCAATCGCCCATAGATTCAATACCGACCAGAGGCGGATGATATGCCAACGAAACTTGAAGGGTAAAGGCAGCGCCAGAATACCGAGAGTCGAGATGACTATCGTTATAGTCGCCATGACAAGGGTGAATAGCAGGGAGCGTAGAAAGGCCATGCAATACCTCTTTTTATTGTTCTTGTTTTAACAACACGTTGACGAACGCGGCAAGGTTGTCATACACCGGCACGCCGTCCAGCCCTTCACCCTTGGCGAGGGTGCGCTCACCTTTACCGGTACGCACCAGGATGGGTCTGGCGCCGACCGACCTCGCCGCCTGCAGGTCACGCAGGGAATCACCCACCGCCGGGACATCCTGCATCACCGTATTAAACCGCGCCTTGATATCGAGCAACAACCCGGGTTTGGGTTTGCGGCATTCACACTGATCTGCATTGACGTGTGGGCAATAAAAAATACCGTCGATCCGGCCGCCGTGTACCGCCAGCTGTTGCGCCAGCTTCTCGTGCATACGATTCAGGGTATCGATATCAAAATAACCACGCCCGATACCCGACTGGTTGGTGGCCACCGCGATGGTATAACCGGCGCGATGCAGGCGGGCGATGGCCTCCAGACTGCCGGGCAGGGGGATGAATTCCTCGGGGGAGCGTATGTAATTATCGGAGTCTTCGTTAATGACGCCGTCTCTGTCGAGGATGATGAGTTTCATAAACTGACTTTTACCACCAAGACGCCAAGACACCAAGTAAAAAATTAATCATTCTTGGTGCCTTGGCGTCTTGGTGGTTAAATTGTTTTTGGTTATTTTTCACGGAACTCTGACACCCTGATGCGGCCGTTGATCATCTTCGACTCCCGTTTCATGATCTTGTCCATCTTGTCCCAGAAGGCCTGTTTCAGATCAAAGTCCGCTGCAATGGCGGTGCCGATGAGTAAAATATACAGGTCCGCCACCTCTTCCGCCAGTTCGGCCTTGTCCCTGCCCTTGGTCACCGCCTCGGCGATCTCGCCCAGCTCCTCGGTCATCAGCGCGATGCGGTAGGTCAGTTCCTCACCACCGGTGTTTTTGAAGTCGTGCTTGGTGTGGAAGGCCTGTACCGCAGTCAGCATGTCATCGTATGAGTCTTTATTCATCAACTTTCCTCAAAAACCTAAAACCATTCACCGCCAAGACGCCAAGGCACCAAGTTTTTTAATCCAGTCTGTATTCCAACTTTATCTCTTGGCGTCTTGGTGTCTTGGTGGTGATATTGTGTTTACTGTTGTAAAACAGAAATGTCCGCCACACCCAGAAACAGGTTACGCAACTGGTTCAGCAAGGCCAGGCGGTTGTCGCGCAGTTTGGTATCTTCGGCCATGACCATGACTTTATCAAAGAAGGCGTCGACCACGTCGCGCAGGCCGGCCATGGCCTTCATCGCGTTTTCGTAATCGCGTTTGGCGAGCAGGGGTTCGACCTGTTTGCTGACCGCGGCGAGTTGTTTGGCCAGTTCCTTTTCTTCCTTGTCCTGTAACAGCTTGTCGCTATAGCTAGCGGCGATCCTGACCTCGGCCTTCTTGAGGATGTTGGAGATGCGCTTGTTGGCGGCGGCGAGGCTCTCGGCCTCGGCCATTTTGCGAAACGCGCCCACGGCCTGGATGCGATCATTAAAATCGATAGGATTTACCGGTTTGACTTCCAGCACCGATTCAAAGGTATCGTAGGCCACGCCCTGATCCTGATACCAGGCACGCAACCGTTCCATGAGGAAGGCAAACACCTGCGTACCGACATCCTTGACCTTTAACTTATCCTTCAGCAAGGCAACCGCCTGATCGATCTGAGCCTGTAAATCCAGGTCCAAACCGCCCTCGATCATAATTCGCAACACGCCCAACGCGGCGCGGCGCAGGGCAAAGGGGTCTTTCGAGCCGGTCGGTGGCTGACCGATACCGAAGATGCCGACCAGGGTATCGATACGCTCCGCCAGGGCCAGGGCCTGACCGGTTTTGGATTTCGGTAACTCGTCACCGGCGAAGCGCGGCATGTAGAACTCGTCCAGCGCCTGTGCAACATCGCCCGGCTCCTTGTCATGCGCCGCATAGTAACGGCCCATGATGCCCTGTAGTTCGGGGAACTCCAGCACCATGTTGCTCATCAGGTCACAGCGTGACAACAACGCCGCGCGCTGCGCCTGTTGCTTGTCACTGCCGAGTTGCGTGGCGATATCACCGGCCAGTTGACTGACGCGCAGGGACTTTTCGTGCAGGGTGCCGAGTTCCTTTTGAAACACCACGCTCTTGAGTGACTCGATATGGTCTTCGAGTTTGTGTTTGCGATCCTGATTCCAGAAAAATTCCGCATCGGAAAAGCGTGGCCGGATCACCCGTTCATTGCCTTCGCGCACCTTGCTGATGTCTTTACTGTCGACGTTGCTGATAGTAATAAAGTACGGCAGCAGCTTGCCCTGCTTGTCGACCACATGGAAATATTTCTGATTGGCCTTCATGGTGGAGATCAAGGCCTCCTGCGGCACGCCGAGGAAACGCTCCTCGAACTTGCCCAGTACCGGCACCGGCCATTCGACCATCGAGGTCACTTCATCGAGCAGGGCCTCGTCGATCACGGCCTGGCCGCCGGATTTGGCGGCGACCTCTTCGACCCGCGCCCGCACTGTGTCACGGCGCCGGGCAAAGTCGGCGATGACCTTGCCTTCACTCTCCAGCAGGACCTCGTATTCGGCGGGCTGGGGTATATATATAGAGTCGGGATGGTGGAAACGATGGCCACGGCTCTCACGGCCACTCCTTACCGCGAGGATCTCGGCATCGATCACCTCATCACCGAACAGTAACACCACCCACTGCACCGGGCGCACGAACTGCGCATCCAGATCGCCCCAGCGCATCCGCTTGGGGATCGGCAGATTGTCCAGCGCGGTTTGGAGAATGGCCGGGATCAGTTGCGCGGTCGGCTGGCCCTTTTCACTCCTGGCAAAGAACAGTTTGCCGTCTTTGGTCTCCAGTTCATCGACACTGATACCAACGGAACGGGCAAAACCTTCGGCGGCCTTGGTGGGTTTGCCATCGGCATCGAAGGCGGCCTGCACGGCCGGGCCGTGACGCTCTACGGTCCTGTCCTGCTGTGACTCATCCAGACGGCTAATCAACAGCGCCAGTCGGCGCGGCGCGGCATAGGTTTTGATGTTGCTGAATTTCAGATCGGCCTTGCTCAGACCATCACGGGTTTCATCGTGGAAGGCTGAGGCAAGTTTTTTCAGCGCCTTGGGCGGCAGCTCTTCGGTGCCGATCTCGATCAATAAATCACGCTGACTCATTTTGCACCTCCCCTGGTGCTGGTGCACATCGGGAAGCCCAGTTTTTCCCGCGCCGCATAATAGGCCTCGGCAATGGCGCGCGACAGGGCGCGCACCCGCAGGATAAAGCGCTGCCGTTCGGTCACCGAAATGGCGTGACGGGCGTCGAGCAGATTGAAGGCATGCGAGGCCTGCAACATTTGTTCATAGGCCGGCAGCGGCAGGCCCGCCTCGATCAGCTTCTGGCTCTCGCTCTCGCACAGGTCAAACAGTTTAAACATGGCCTCGACGTTGGCGTGTTCGAAGTTATAGGCGGATTGTTCGACTTCATTCTGATGATACACATCGCCATAGGTGATCTTGCCGAGCGGACCATCCGTCCAAGTTAAATCAAACACACTCTCCACACCTTGCAGATACATGGCGATACGCTCCAGGCCGTAGGTGATCTCACCGGTGAC
>JAHEDB010000122.1 GCA_024641465.1 Chromatiales bacterium
CCTTACCCGTGCCCGATTCACCCAGGATCAGCACATTGGCCTCGGTATCGGCGACCTGTTCAATCAGTTTCCGCACATGGAGGATGGCCCGGCTATTACCCACCAGGCTGCGAAACAACATCGGTGACGAACTGCCATCGCTGATCTTGCTCTCGCGATAGACCTCGGCCAGATGCAGGGCATGCACCAGTTGACGATGTTTAAGCGGGGTCTGAATGGTGGTGACAATCAGTGAGGCCATTTCATTGGGCAGTTCTGACTTGTCGAGTCGCCGCGTGGCCAGCAAGATGGGCATCGAATCGCCTAATTGCTGCTTGACCGATTTCAGTTCCAGCAGGGTCTTTGCTGCATCGCTGGATTCGACCAGGATGACCAGTTCCGGCGCTTCTGTATTCGTCTGCCATTGCTGATAATCGGCAGTGACAGAATCATAATCGATAAAATCAAGTAACAGGTGGATGGTTTTACGTTGTTGTTCATTTTCATCAATGAGCAAGACTTGCATATTTCGGTTCCTGATACCCTGTGCTTCAATTTAATAACGGTATAGATGGTGGTTCGGCAGGCAGTACGAAGTGTTGTACGCTAAATACAACTAGGGAAAGACTAGACACAGACCCGGGATAAGTCAAAATATTGTCAGAGTTTTCTGCAAGGAATTGGGTTGGCCAACGGCCTGTTTTACAAGCTGTTCACCATTATGAGAAAAGCAAAGGCTAGAAAATTTTACGGGAATACTCAGGCGAGGTTGCCAAGATAGGCATCGACGGCCCGTTTGCCCTGATTGAGCAGTTTCATTTCACTCTTTAACGCCTCACGGGCCTGTTTGCCCAGCGCCATGGTCTGTTGATCCATTTCGATGATTTGCCGCAGGGTATCGGCAATCCTCGCCAGCCACAAAGACAGGCCGGGATGCTTGAACAGGGTATCGAGCAGTACCGCCCGTTCCTGCTCCAGCTTGCCCAGCCCCTCCCAATCCGCCTGCTCGGCCAGCAGATACATCTGCTGGGTGCAGCTCAAGGCATGAGATGCATAGCTGTCGATGAGTTGCATGCTCACGTCATTCACTCCGGCCACTCATCGTTCGGAGACTGTAGAGACCTTGGGGTCAACCGCCGCTTCCTTGCCTTGCTTGATGATACCGGGCAGGCCATCCCAGGCTGATTTGATGGTCAGCAACAACGAACTGACTTCATCCAGCAGCGCAAGGTCATTGTCCAGATTGGCGCGCAACAGGCGCCGGATCATATACTCATACATATCTTCAAGATTTTTTGCCACCTCACCACCATCATCCATGTTCAGGCTGGCGCGCAGCCCCTCGATGATGGAGATCGCCCAGCTGATATGCACGCCTTTATTGGAAATATCGCCACGGGCAAGATAACCCTTGGCGATGGCGATCTTTTCCAGGGCGCCATGCATCAACATCTGGATAAGGCGATGCGGGTCGGCTGCCTCGACGCCGGAGGCGATATTGATCTTGTTGTACTCATTGACCGCATTGGTTAACTTGCCTGTACTCATAACAACACCTTCTTACTGGTTGCGATTAATCCTGTTAACTTTTATCCCCTCGGCCTCCGTGCCCCGGGTAAACCCGCCAACTGACCACTCAGAAACTGGCCAGTAGAATTCATCTTGCCTATCAAACCATCGAGTTCAGTAAACTGTTTGAGATACCGTTCTTCCGACTTATCGAGTTTTCGTTGCAACTGATGTCGTTGTTGATCAATATCACTCAGTCGTGCGTTATAACCCTCGGTCCTGGCGTCCATGGTGCCTTTTGATTCGAGATAGCTATTTATCAATTCATCCAGCACGACAGCCACACCCGTGGAATAAACAACCTTGCCTCTACGACCGGGCTCTCCCCCCATAAACTCCACTTTCAGGCCCTCGATGTCACCCTTGCCCGTCAGGACGTTGCCCTCTCCGAGCGTCCCGAAACTACCGATGGAGCCCTTGATATCCTTGCCCGGTTGTCCCATCCCCGGTGTCATCCCCAGATCCTCGATCAAATCGACATCGGCGCTCACCATCTCGATGGTCGAGCCGGCTCCCAGCCGCTCGGACACAAGAATAAGGCGCCGGTCATAATAGCTGGTCCAGATTTTTGCTCCCTTCTGTACCAGATTGGCGTCCTGATTTACCTTTTCTTGAATCGCTTCCGCCATTTCATGGCCACTAAAATAATTGCCTGGATCGAGTTTAATGGTGCCGGTCTTTATCCCATCAACTTTAAGGATAAATTCGTCATTACTTTCATCGATATAGATGGGAAAGCTGTTGCGCCCCAGGCGCACGGCGGCATAACCACCCTTGGTCGGTTTTTGGAGTACATCAATGGGGTAAGTGCCTGATTGAGCCTTGTCGCCGGCGCCAAGATAATTTATCTGCGGGTCATCGGTCCTGCCGATTTTGGAAAACAGGTTGATAACCTCCTTGATATCATCATTAATCGCACGTTGTAACTTGGATTCATTGACCGATAACTTGCCACTCACCGCATCGGTGGTAATACCAACACCGGCCAGCGACTGGTATTTTTTATTGACGTTCGCAAAGGACATACTTACAGCGCGACGCACCTGATTAATCACTGCGCGCACTGTCGCATCACCGTTGAGGGGTCCGGCGATACGGGTTTCCGGATTAAACCCCGCCAGTTTTTCCACCGCCTCGATTAATTTATTGTGGCCGTCGACAAAGGCCTTGATCTTGTCAACCACCTGCAGCTGATTCAGTTTCACCTCGATATCGGCCGAGCCGGTATCCTTCAGCGTCAGCGTTACACCTTTGATAACTTCGGTCACCTCATTCGAGGCGCTGGTCATATCCAGCCCATCAACCGACAGTTCAGCGTCCATGGCCGCACGCGACTCGACCATATTGCGGCCCTTACCATCGGGGTGGATTGGGTCAAATGACAACATGGACAGGCTGACCAGGTCCATATTGTCACCATCATCATCCTGCACACTGATGCGGATACTGTTTTCCGCCCCGGTGTGTTCTGAGTTTAGAATTAGCCGGTACTTGTCATCATCCTGAATGATGGTGGCCTTGAGGCCGATCTTGGCCTCATTGATACTTTTCTGGATGTCGCGGAGGGAGCTGCGCGCATCATCGATTTCGATGACATGCACTTCATGTTGCGGATTGGGGGTGAAGGTTTCTTCATCTTCATCATGCTTGCCGAACTGGATGCGCAAGGCGCCGGAACCGAGCGGGATAAAGTCGGATTCAAAACCGACCGAGATAAGCTGCTGGGACTGGGCCAGCTCGTCCACTTCTATTTCGTACTCACCTTCCTCGGCAAGATTGCTGGCCGATACCGTGACGACGCCCTCATCATCTGAGGTCGCCGACATAGACTGAAGGGATTCCATTTTCTGGAATCCCTTCAGGGCAGACTGAAACTCGGACATAGTACCTTTAAGGGTGCCTATAGCCGATAAACCCTCCTGGAGTTTTGCCTCCTTACGATCGAGGCGCGTGCGGATTGGGTCACCTTCAGCATTGACCAGTTTCTCGACCAAACCAGGTACATCCAGCCCGGATCCAAACCCAGCAGATGAAATTGCCGCCATTCAAAACCCCTTGATTTATATACCAACTTGCTGAAAACCACTAAAAATCTTTCAGCTATCATGGGTGCATATGCAATTCCGGTACCAGTCACTCTCAGGCCTCGCCCTCGAGTAACATCCCTTTTGGCATATCGTCCAGCATTTCTTCCAAACGCCGTGCCAACGCCAGTACCTCTTCCTCGGGTATTTGTCGTACCACCTTGTTGGTCGATGAATCGACCACCCGGATGACGACTCTGCCCGTAGCATCATCTACATGAAAATTCAGATCCCGTTGCATGGTCTGTACATAATCCTTTAGTTCGCTGACAACCTTGTCAAGTTTTTCCCTGGAAACCTGTATCTGCTCGGCTATCAAGGCTTGCCGGGATTCGGCAACTTCTTGCCGGTCCTGGTAGACCCGTTTTGCCTCAGCAGACTCGACTGCGTTGACCTCATCTGCGCTACCACCGACCGCATTTTTGGAGGTTATGCCTGTAACACGTTCTATAGCCATAACGCCACCTCATTGCGGTGCTGGGTATTAGACAGAAGGGGTGGCTTAAACACCCCTCCTGCTAAACGCTTACTGCAGCAAGGACAACACGTTCTGCGGAATCGAGTTGGCCTGGGCCAACATCGCCGTACCCGCTTGTTGCAGGATCTGGGTACGGGTCAATTCCGAGGTCTCAACCGCAAAGTCCGCATCACGAATACGTGACCGGGCGGCACTGAGGTTTTCAGAGTTGGTTGTCAAGTTGGCGATGGTGGAACCGAAGCGGCTTTGAATCGCACCAAACTTCGCCCGCTGGCCACTCACTGAAGAGAGTGCCGCATCGACAATCGCCAGGGCCGCGTTGGCGCCGTCCACCGAGCTGATGTCCATGGAGGCAACCGTCATCAGGTCAGAGGCATCGGTGCCGTTCATCACGGCCTCGCCTTCCTTACCGACCACGCTGAAGGATTTCACGGAGTCATACATCACCTGACCGGTGATAACCATGCTATCCATCGTTTCATCGGCGGCAAGCGTCATACCGCCCACCATGACATCGCCGGAATTGGGGCTCTCGCCATCGCGCAGGGAGATGTTTTCACCCGTCGCACTGCGCAGCACGATGCCGGTGGCGTCATCCGAGACACGCGCGGTCACGCCGGTCAGACTGGACACGTCATTGAAGGCCGTTACGGCGGCCGACAGGCCATCGGTGGTGCTGACATTACTGATCGAGAAGGCGATGTTCTTGTAGGATGGGTTGTCCGACATGATGTCCATCACATAGGCGCCGGTGTTGGAGAACTTCATATCGATCTCGGTATTGGCAAACGAACGAATACCGGTATCGTCACCTTTGGCGTTGACCAGTTCGGCCACGCGCTTGGCGCTGTCGCCTTCGACCACCGAAATACGCTCCTGACCCAGATACCCGTTGAGGGTGATATCCTGGCCAGAGATACGCGGTGCATCGCCGGCGGTAGTTGCCGTACCATAGACACGGTTGTTACCGTACTGGTTGGTGCGGAAGTTGGCCGTGGTGGTGGCGATGGTCTGGTTGGCATTGGCGCCAACCTGATACACGGCGGTCCCGAAGGTGCCATCCAGCAGTTTCTGGCCGTTGAATTCCGCGCTGGTCGCGATACGATCCAGCTCAGAAACCAACTGCCCGACTTCGGCCTGGAGGGCCAAACGGTCAGAGGCCGAGTTCGTGGCGTTGGCGGACTGGATTGACAGTTCGCGAATACGCTGTAAGTTATTACCCGCCTCACCCAGCGCACCTTCAGCCGTTTGCGACAATGAAATCGCATCGTTGGCGTTACGTGCCGCCTGGTTAAGGCCGCGGATCTGCGCGGTAAACCGCTCAGAAATCGCCAGACCCGCAGCATCGTCCTTCGCGCTGTTAATACGCAAACCGGACGATAAGCGCTGCAGAGAGACTCGCAATGATTCCTGAGATGTATTCAGGTTGCGCTGCGAGTTCAGCGACATAATGTTAGTGTTAATAATCTGAGGCATTTTTGCACTCTCCTGTATCGACCTGGCCCTGCGCAGTCACATTATTACTGCGGGCAAGGATTAAACCTAAGCGGATATACGCCTGAATCAGGCGCATTCACCGCTCCCGGAATCACTAGCGTCCGGGGGTTTTGAAACTTTATGGCGGGGGAGGAAAAATGTTGCCGCCTGGCAACATTTTATCTTATTGATTTATATGATTAATTATTTTCTGTATTTACAGGCCGGTAGGGTCTCGCCTGCCTGGCAGGGTGCAGAGACAGGCCCCGGGGGCCGGGTCATTGGCAAAACAGCGTCAGGCAAACCCGGACGGGTCATCCAGGCTCAGCCTTATACTTATATATAGGTGGATAAAACGAAACGAGAGGATTAACAGCTTAATACAGATGATTGAACAGTGAAATATCCTGCACCTTGACAAAGGCCTTATGTGAGGCCTCCAGACCCACCTTGCGGCCATTCAACTCACTCACCGCCTGACCAAAATCCAGGTCTTCAATATTGGAGATCAGTTCCTTGAGCTGAATACTAAAGGCCTCATTGATCCCCTTCTGACTTTCGATGGCATTGAGGCGCGTGCCGACACTGGCGCGTACATCCAGCACCTTGCCCATCGCGGTATCGATCGAGGCCAGGGCGCGGTTGACCTCGTTATGTAAAAAGGCGTGATCGGCCGCCGTATTACGCGAGTCCTTGAGCGCGACCACCAGCTTTTGCAGGGTGGTGAACACGTCCTGATGCTGACTGGGGCGAATGACGAAGTAGTCTCCCGGCTCCGGCTCACCGAGGATAAACATCTGTACGCCCTCGAAGCTGATGGCGTTACCCTCGGCAAAGGTGGTCGAGGGCACGACCGTCTCGCCCTTGTCATTGATGACCCGGTAGGTCAGCGGCTCATTGGGGTTGCCGTTGTCCGGCTTGTCCATAATCAGAGCAAAGGTACCAAAGTCATAGTGCCCCTTGGATGAGCCCTGATCGAGCACCGCGCTGCCCTTGTTATTCGGGCTTTCTGTCACGATGAAGGTACCATTACCCTCGCGGATGTTTCGAAATACCTCGGTGCCGGTATCGTTGATGGCGATCTGCCGCCGCGGCCCGACCCGCACCAGGCGCTGGGTATCATCGCCGTAATAGAGAAAGTTACCCCTATCAT
>JAHEDB010000123.1 GCA_024641465.1 Chromatiales bacterium
CGGTTTTCTTTTGGTTCTGTTTTCTTTGTCCGATTACAAAGAAAATGAACTCGGCCGTCCGTCCGAGAACGGACTTAGATCAATCATCGCGATAGCGATTCAATTTAAAAAGCAAGTGCCAGAGTCAGGAGATTGCCGCGCTAACGCTCGCAATGACGACCTCTTTTTCGCGATAGCGATTCAAAATAAGAAATATTTACCAGACATCGACAAAGTCGATTCAATAAAAAAAACTATCAGATCACCCCACCCTAACCAGTCGCTCCCGGCATCCATACCTCCCGCGACACGAGTACATCCATCTACGTCGTCCCCTGCAAGGGGAGGGAACATGGCGTTAGTGTTCGCGCGTGGCGCGAAACTGTATCTCCGGCCAGCGCTCCTGCATCAACTCCAGATTGACCCGCGTCGGCGCCAGATAACTCAAACTTCCCCCCGCATCGAGCGCCAGATTATCCTCGGCCTTGCGGCGGAATTCGGCCAGTTTCTTTTCATCGTCACACTCCACCCAACGGGCGGTGTTGACGTTGATCGCTTCGAAACCGCATTCGACGCTGTATTCGGACTTGAGGCGATGGGCAACGACATCGAATTGCAGGACACCGACGGCGCCGACGATGACGTCGTTTCTGGTCAAGGGTCTGAACACCTGGGTTGCACCCTCTTCGCTGAGCTGATCGAGGCCTTTTTGCAGGGCCTTCATTTTCAGCGGGTCCCTGAGGCGTACGCGGCGGAACAGTTCGGGGGCGAAGTTGGGGATGCCGGTGAATTTGAGGTCTTCACCATTGCTGAAGGTATCGCCAATCTGGATCGTGCCGTGGTTGTGCAGGCCGATGATGTCACCGGGATAGGCAACCTCGACGTGTTCGCGTTCACTGGCCATGAAGGTCAGGGCATTGCTGATCTTGACGTCTTTGGCGATGCGCACCTGATGCATTTTCATGCCGCGTTCGTATTTGCCGGAGCAGATACGCAGGAAGGCAATGCGGTCGCGGTGTTGCGGGTCCATGTTGGCCTGGATCTTAAATACGAAACCGGAGAAGTTTTCCTCTTCCGGTGACACCTTACGTGTAGCGGTATCGCGCGCCAGAGGCTTGGGGGCCACCTCGGCGACATATTCCAGCAGTTCATCGATACCAAAATTGTTGATCGCCGAACCAAAGAACACCGGGGTCAGTTCGCCATCGAGGAAGGCCTGCTCATTAAACTCATGACTCGCACCCTTGACCAGTTCGATCTCTTCACGCAGTTCAGCGGCCATGGTGCCGAGCACTTCGTCGAGGCGTGGGTTATCCAGTCCTTCGATCACCTCTCCATGCTGGATCTTGCCACCGTGGGTCGGGCTGAACAGGTGGACCCGATTGTGATAGATATGAAACACGCCCTTGAAGCGCTTGCCCATGCCGATGGGCCAGGTGATCGGTGCGCACTGGATGGTGAGGACATTTTCCACCTCGTCCAGCAGTTCGACCGGGGAGCGCCCTTCCCGATCCAGTTTGTTGATAAAGGTCAGGATCGGGGTACTGCGCAGACGGCAGACATCCATCAATTTGATGGTGCGATCTTCCACGCCCTTGGCGCTGTCGATCACCATCAGCGCCGAGTCTACCGCGGTCAGGGTGCGATAGGTGTCTTCGGAAAAGTCTTCGTGGCCCGGGGTGTCGAGCAGATTGATAATGCAGTCCCCATAGGGAAACTGCATCACGGCTGAACTCACCGAGATGCCGCGTTCCTTTTCCAGATCCATCCAGTCCGAGGTGGCATGGCGCGCGGCCTTGCGGCCCTTGACGGTCCCCGCCAGCTGAATGGCGCCGCCGAACAGTAACAGCTTTTCTGTCAGGGTGGTTTTACCGGCATCGGGGTGGGAAATGATGGCGAAGGTGCGGCGCCGGCGCATTTCTTGTAAAAATGAAGACATACTGAGATATTACCTAATCGGTCGGCTACGAAAAACGGGCTATTGTACCGGAAAAATCCCCACTATAAGAAATAATTCCGCTTTGCCCGGGCCGTTACTGCTAAAATCCTGCTAAGACATTTCATGCAATAATAAGCAAACCGTAGAAAAAAACCGGAGAAGCGGCTGATGGATTCCCAGCCAGTCACACCCCAACCGATAGATAAATTGCTCGAGTCCGGCTTCAGACTCTTCCGGAGCGGATTCAGGGACATACTACGCATCCTGATTGCCCAGACGCTCAGCATGCTGGTGTTGTTTATTGTTTTATTCTTTATCACTATCGCACTCACCGCCAATATGTCTGCGCACCATCTCAAAGCCGGGGTGGTCATTACACTCACCCTGTCCTTACTGTTCGTGCTGGCGATACAACTCAGCTTCATTGCCGCCTTCACCGCCAAGTTCTGGGCCATCTCTTCGAATAAAAATATATCCTGCACCCATGCCTATGCCGTCGGTATCCGCAAGGCACTGCCGCTATTGTTATGGTTGGTCCTGTATGTGCTGATCGTCGCAACGGGTATGATGTTGTTGTTCGTGCCGGGCCTGATATTGATGGTTTCTTTATTTATGGGTGGCGGCCTGATCATCCAGGATCACATTTCTGTTATCGAGGCCATCCGCGCCAGTCACCGCATGGTGATGCCCTGTCTGCGCAGAACCCTGCTGTATCTGAGTATCGCCGTGTTAATTACCCTGCTGGCCTATTTTGTCACGGTCTTTCCGTTGGGGATCTTTATCGCCTATCTCACATCTAACCAACCGATGTTGAGCGGTATCATTGTGCCGGTAAAATACGCCCTCATCGTGATCCTGGTGCCGCTGTTTGTCGCGCTGATGATCCCTTATTTCAAGGATCTGCGACTACGCCAGCAAATTGGATTCAAGCAATAGGATCGTTTGCGGCAAGATGGACGATTGATTTTACCAATAGGGCGATAAGTTTTTATTAATTAATTACATGGGCTTAGCGGCTGCATCTTACGTTATCTATGATTGATCTGGATCAAGTACTGCATCCCATCGTTCTGCCAGTATACACACCAAGGCAACTTAGTCTCTTCCTAGCAACCCAATGCAATTCATTAAGTTGCCTTATATCCTCTACCACAGGTTGGTATTATTATGAGGGAACTGCAAAAGTTCCCTCTTTTTTTTATTGCTGCATTTGACAGCGTTTAAACCACGACTCAAACAAAACCTGACTAACACCGGCCACCGCAGAACGTGCCTGCAACGTTTGGCTAAACACAGGCTCGCCTTGCAGGGTCGATGAATATCCCCCCGCCTCCGCGAAAACCAGCTGGCCCGCGGCGTAGTCCCAGATATTTTGCCGACCGTGCAAATAGACATGACTGCGGGCCGCCGCCATCCAGCACCAGTCGAGGGCCACGGAACCAAAGCTGCGTTGTGATTTGTAGGGCGGGTCGCTGGCAAGACTGGCTGCCAGGGCCGGTGGCAGGCGTTTGAAATCCACGATAGCGATCATCGGTTCGTCAGGCGAGTCTGTATCACGCAGCGCAAGGGGTTGACCATTCAACCACGCCCCCTGACCGCGAATCGCCGAAAAACATTCCTTGCGGAGCGGATCGTAGACAATCCCCAGTTTGACCTGGCCGTTTTCGAGCAGGGCCAGTGAGGGGGCAAAATACGGGATGCCCATGGCAAAGTTGCTGGTGCCATCCAGCGGGTCCAGGCACCACAGGCCCTTACCCGTGGTCAAGAGTAATTCCTGCTGTTGCACCTGGTCCATTTCTTCGGCGAGAAAGATGTAGTCCGGCCAGAGCGCGGCCAGCTCGGCTTGTATACGCTGCTGCATGGCCAGGTCGGCCTCGGTCACCAGGCTGCCATCGGCCTTGACGCTGTGGCCGACATGGCGAAAACGCGGCAATAACTCTTGCTCGCTGGCGGCAATCAGCAGGGGGATGATTTTGTTGAGCATGGATTGCATACGTTTGTTATTACTCAGCTTGTTATGACGCGCCGCGTTGGCGGGAGGACTATTGTAAAAGAACGGTAGCGGGGAGATTAAATTTCTTATTCGGTGTCGCTGGGGTAATGTTGCAGATCGAGGCCCATCACCAGGGCATCTTCGCGACCCTTTTTATCCGGGTAATAACCCTTGCGGATACCGATCTCGCTAAAACCCAGGCTCTCATAGAGATTGACGGCAACCGTATTAGAGGGGCGCACCTCGAGCAGGACGGTCTCAACCTTGTGCTTGCGGGCCGTGAGCAACAGGTGTTTCATCATCTGTCGGCCCAGGTCCCGGCCACGTGATTCCTTCTGCACCACCACGGTGAGGACATGCGCCTCACCGCCACCGATGGACATCACGCCATAGGCCAGCACACGGCCATTTTCTTCGTAGACCCAGCAGTTATAACCCACGTGCAGGCAATCGTAGAAAATGCCGCGCGTCCAGGGAAATTCGTAGGAGGCCTCTTCGATGGCCAGCACCGCATTGAGATCGACCTCCAGCATGGGGCGTAGGCCGTTATCACCGGGTTTGAGGACTGCAACCATAATCTAAGGAATCAACTGTGTATAAATATTCAACAACGAGTTCAGGGCTATTTTTTTTGTTTGTCTTTCAGTTTAGACAGCTTTGGCCGGATCCCCAAGTATCCGCTGGGCAAATATCAGATCCTGCCAGGCCTTGCGCTTGTCCGACGGGGTGCGCAGCAGGTCGGCCGGGTGGTAGGTGACGATCAGCGGGGTATCGGTCAGGGTATAGCGGTGTAGCTGGCCGCGCATTTTGCCCAGATTCATGTCGGTTTGCAGCAGGCGCTGCGCCGCGATCCGCCCCAGGGCCAGGATCAGCTTCGGTTGGATCAACTCGATCTGACGCACGAGATACTGGCTACAGAGGGCGGCCTCCTCCGGTTTCGGATCCCGATTGTTGGGTGGCCGACACTTGAGGATATTGGCGATGTAGACCTCCTGCCGTTGCAGGCGGATGGCCTTGAGCATGGCGTTGAGCAACTGACCGGCCCGGCCGACAAAGGGTTCGCCCTGGCGGTCTTCCTCCGCGCCAGGCGCCTCACCGATGATCAGCAGCTCAGCGCGGGGATTGCCCACCCCGAACACCGTCTGGGTCCGGCCCTGATGCAACTCGCACAGTGTGCAGGCACTCACCCTGGCCTGCAGGGCCGACCAGTCCAGCTGGGACAGGTCGTCTGAACTGGATGGGTTTATCGATGGAACGGGGTCGGCCTGGGGATTTGCCGCGGTGACCAACGGTATCGCATTCACCTGGATATCCGCATCCCGCTGCACCCAGATATCGATCCCCATTGCCTGGAGGTAGGCCTGTTGCCGGGAGTCCATAAGCGATCTAGACGTCCCCGGTCTGAGGATGGGAACGCGAGGCCGGTTCCATGATCTTGTTGAGGGCGTTGACATAGGCCTTGGCCGAGGCGATGACGATATCGGTGTCCGCCCCCTGGCCGTTGACGATGCGCCCGCCCCGCTCCAGCCGCACAGTCACCTCGCCCTGGGAATCGGTGCCGCTGGTGATGTTGTTCACCGAATAGAGTTGCAGGCCACAACCGCTGTTGATGATCTTTTCGATGGCCTTAAAGGAGGCATCGACCGGACCGCCACCGAGGGAGGTATCGCTCCGCTCATCGCCATCGACGCGCAGGGTGATGGCGGCATTGGGGGTCTCACCGGTCTCGGAACAGACCTTGAGCGCCACCAGTTTGATCCACTCATTACCGGCCTCAATGCTGGCCTCGGTGACCAGGGCCTGCAGGTCCTCGTCAAAGATCTCGTGTTTCTTGTCGGCCAGCTCCTTGAAGCGGCCAAAGGCCTCGTTCAATTCCTCTTCCGAGGCAAACTCCACCCCCAGATCCTTGAGGCGGGTCTTGAAGGCGTTGCGGCCCGAGTGTTTGCCCAGCACCATGCGATTGGCGGTCCAGCCCACGTCCTGGGCGCGCATGATCTCGTAGGTCTCGCGACTCTTCAGCACGCCATCCTGATGGATGCCCGATTCGTGGGCAAAGGCATTGGCGCCGACGATGGCCTTGTTGGGCTGCACCGGAAAACCGGTGATGCCGGACACCAGCCGTGAGCAGCTCATGATCTGGGTGGTATCGAGCTGATCGACGTTACAGGGGAAAATGTCGCGACGGGTCTTCACCGCCATGACGATCTCCTCCAGCGAGGCATTGCCGGCCCGTTCGCCCAGACCGTTGATGGTGCATTCCACCTGCCGAGCGCCGTTCATTACCGCCGCCAGGGAATTGGCCACCGCCAGTCCGAGGTCGTTGTGGCAGTGCACCGAGAACACCGCCTTGTCGGAATTGGGGATGCGTTCGCGCAGGTTATAGATCAGCGTGCCGAACTGTTCCGGCACGTTATAACCCACGGTATCGGGGATATTGAGGGTGGTCGCGCCGGCCTCGATCACCGCCTCGAGCACCCGGCACAGGAAATCCAGCTCCGAACGGCCGGCGTCTTCCGGGGAAAATTCGACATTATCGGTAAACTGGCGGGCTTTTTTTACGGCCTTGACGGCCTGCTCGACGACCTGATCCGGCTCCATGCGCAACTTCATTTTCATGTGGATGGGCGAGGTGGCGATGAAGGTATGAATACGCGCCGAGTTGGCGGGTTTGAGGGCCTCACCGGCCCGTTCGATATCCTTGTCCAGCGCCCGCGACAGGCCACACACGGTGCTGTCCTTGACGGCGCGGGCCACGGCCTGCACGGCCTCGAAATCGCCGGGGCTGGCGATGGGGAAACCGGCCTCGATCACATCGACGTGCAACTTT
>JAHEDB010000124.1 GCA_024641465.1 Chromatiales bacterium
AACCGGCACCACAGGAGGTGCGGGTTCGCGTCTCGGCCGTGGGGCTGAATTATTATGATGCCCTGGTCCGCCAGGGTGCGGTGAGCCAGGCCATCCCGCTGCCCCACGTCCCCGGCTCCGACATGGTCGGCACGATCGACGCCATCGGCACGGAGGTGAACCACTTCCGGGTCGGTGACAAGGTCATCGTCGCACCCGGTTTCCCCGTTGAGCACAGTGACTGGGCGCACGGCCCCGAAAATTACACCGCCAGTTATTATCCCGGCGGCACCTTCAATCACGGCGGCTACGGTCAGTTCATGACGATCCATCAGCGCTGGTTGATCAGGAATGATTTCAATCTGCCCGACGAGGAGCTGGCCTCGATCCCCCTCGTCCTCACCACGGCCATGCACGCGGTGAAGACACTCGGCCAGGTCGGTGCAGGATCGACCGTGCTGGTACAGGCCGGCGCCTCGGGCAGTGGCAGCATGGCCATCCAGGTCGCCAAGGCACTCGGCGCCCGTGTCGTGACCACGGTCAGCAGTCACGCCAAGGCGGAGCTGGCCCGGCGCCTCGGCGCCGATGAGGTCATCAATTACAAACTCGACAACTTTGCCGATGCGGCCAGGGAATGGACCCAGGGCCGGGGCGTGGATGTGGTGATCGATAACGTCGGCGGTTGCGCCATGCACGATAATATTCGCGCCACCCGCTGGGGCGGCAAGATCATCAACTTCGGCCTGGTCGGCGGTCTACAGGCCGTCATCCCCAATATGTATGAATTCTTCCGCGGTCAGTTTCAGTTTCTTGGCAGCTTCATGGGCACCCTGGATGAGTTGCAGCAAGGTTTACAACTGTTGCGTGACGGCAAGATCCGGGCGGCGGTCGATGACGTCCTGCCGCTGGCGAAGGTGGTCGAGGCCCACCGCCGCATCGACCAACACCAGGTGGTCGGCAAGCTGGTCCTGCAACCCTGGGCCTGAGACCGGGGCACGCCATGCATGCCATTGATAAACGACTGCGGCAGCTCGACATCGAGTTGCCGCAACCGACGCGACCGGCAGGGGCCTACCTGCCGGTCATCTGCCAGGATGGACTGCTGTTTGTGTCGGGCCAGTTTCCCATGCTGGACGGCGAGCTGCGTTACCGGGGCCAGGTTGGCCGACAACAGGATGTGGCCAACGCCTGTCTCGCGGCCGAACTCGCGGCGCTGAATGTCTTGGCGCACATCAGGCAGGCAACCCATCACTGGCAACGGTTTGCTTCACTGCTGCGCCTCGAGGGTCATATCGCCTCCACCGCGGACTGGCACCAACAACCCGAGGTCCTGGACAGCGCCTCACAGCTGTTTGATCAGGTACTGGGGGAACAGGGCCGGCATACTCGGACGGCCTTTGCCCCATCTCATCTACCCCTCGATGCAACGGTGGAACTCGTGGTTATCGCCAGGGTTTATGATAGCCACTCACCATCGGTATAACATCACCGGGACGGGTTGCCTGCTTTAAGGGCTGAATAAGCGCCACTGTCTCTTGCCATGGCTTTTTTTCCGTGTATCGTTAGGCCGCAACATGGATACCCGATTTACAAGCTACCAGCCCCCCGCCCATACCGGCCTCATTCCTATATATATAGACGAGCATCTGCTGGTGCTGGATAAACCCGCCGGTCTGCTCTCTGTCCCCGGTCGTGGTGAAGACAAACAGGACTGCCTGGCAAGCAGAGTACAGGCCGAATACCCCGAGGCACGGGTCGTGCATCGTCTCGACATGGCCACCTCGGGCCTGATGCTGATGGCCAGAAGCGAAGCCATGCAAAGACAACTCAGCATGTTATTTGAAAAACGGCAGGTCGAGAAAAAATATATCGCCATGGTCGATGGCAAGTTGGGGCAGGAAAGCGGCGAAATTGATCTACCCCTGATTACCGACTGGCCCAATCGGCCAAAACAAATGGTTGATCACCAGATCGGCAAACCGTCACATACCATATATAAGGTGTTGGACTACCGGCCAGAACTGAACGCGAGCCGCATCGAACTGTCTCCGACAACCGGGCGCACCCACCAGTTACGGGTACACATGCAGGCCATCGGTCATGCCATCCTCGGTGATCGGCTCTATGCCGATACTGTGGTGCAAGAAAAGGCTCCCCGCCTGTTGCTGCATGCCAGTCAGTTGGTGTTCACCCATCCCGAGACGACAGAAGAATTACACATTAACAGCAAGGCCCCGTTTTAACATGGTGTTGGGCGCAAGCTTATTGCGCCGAATGAATCAAAAAATGCGACAGCCTATAATTCCGCCGATCAATCTGTCATTTAAACGATTTGTCTGCGGTGGATTATTCATCGCATGCGGCGTAATGGGATTACGCCCTACGTGATCGATTCCGTCGTGGGTGCAAACTTATTGCGCCGAATGATCGAAAAATACGACGGCCTATAATCCTGCCGCTAAACCCGACATCAAAAAACGATTTATCTGTAGTGGATTATTCATCGCATGCGGCGTAATGGGATTACGCCCTACGTGATCGATTCCGTCGTGTAGGGCGCAATCTTATTGCGCCGAGTGAGTCGAAAAATGCGACAGGCTATAATTCCACCGCCCAATCTGTCATTTAAACGATTTGTCTGTGGTGGATTATTCATCGCATGCGGCGTAATGGGATTACGCCATACGTAATCGATTACATCGCGTAGGGTGCAATCTTATTGCGCCGAATGAGTCAAAAAATGCGGCGATCTATAATCCTGCCGCTAAACCCGTCATCCAAAACGATTTATCTGTGGTGGATTATTCATCGCATGCGGCGTAATGGGATTACGCCCTACGTGATCGATTCCGTCGTGTAGATACCATCTCCCTGATCATAGATACCAGTCAATGCGCAAGCATAACAATCATCAATAACCAACTGCCCGTTTCAAGTGCCATATATAAGACAGATACTCCATGGCCTGTACTTCTGTCAGGGGCTTACTCATATAGAATCCCTGCACCATGTCGCAACCCCGTGCTTGCAGGAAGCTCAGTTGTTCGGCCGTTTCAACTCCCTCGGCCACCACCTCGAGTCCAAGCTTTTGCGCCAGCGAGATGCTGGCCTCGACAATTGCCGCATCCTCCTTGTCCTTGCCCAGATCGCTGACAAAGGTACGGTCGATCTTCAGTACATTGAGCGGAAAACGTTTCAGGTAGGCCAGTGATGAATAACCGGTGCCAAAATCATCAATCGCGGTGCGCACACCGATGGCATGCAGTGCATTGAGGATCTCGGTCGCTGTTTGCACATCCTGCATGAGGATGTTTTCAGTGATTTCCAGTTCCAGCGCCCCGCTTGGCATATTCTCTTCTTTGATGGCATGCCGAATCTTGTTCAACAGGTCATCATCATTAAATTGAGATGCAGAGACATTGACAGAGATTCGTTGCCCCATAATACCGGCCTCGCGCCAACGACGGTGTGTACGGCAGGACTCATGCAGTACCCATTCGCCGACTGGAATAATCATGCCGGAATTTTCCAGTAGCGGTATGAAATCACCCGGTGAGACCAGGCCGCGTTTGGCGTGCTGCCAGCGAATCAGTGCCTCTGTGCCGACAAGTTGCCCGCGTCGCAGATCGAACTGCGGCTGATAATTTAGCAGGAATTCGTTCTTATCCAGGGCATGGCGCAAGTCCGCTTCCATGGACAATAATTCATGGCCGCGCTCATTCATATCAGGGGCATAAAAACGATATTGGCTGCTGCCCGATGACTTGGCACGATACATGGCCGTGTCGGCATGTCGTAGCAGATCTTCTACATTGTCACCATCGTGGGGAAATAGCGCGACGCCGGTGCTGAAATTGACATATAACTCGTTGTCATTCACAAACACTGGCAGTTCAAACACTTGATGCAGTTTGCGAATAACGGCCAGCGCACCCTCCTCCCGCTCCAGGTCGGTGACCATAATGGTAAATTCATCTCCGCCGTGACGGGCGATCACGTCATTCGGCCGCATGCAGGAAAGCAGGCGTTTGGCGACCTGTTGCAACAGCACGTCTCCGACTGCATGGCCCAGGCTGTCATTGACCCGTTTGAAGTTGTTCAGGTCCAGAAACATCACCGCCACCTGGGTGGATGTACGCCGCGCATGGTTCAGCGCTTTGCGCAGCCTTTCAATAAGATAAAAACGATTGGGTAAATCGGTCAGGCTGTCATAATTAGCGCGATGCTGTAGCTCGGATTCAAATTGCTTGCGTTCCGAGATATCTCGGGCAATGGTCGAGAAGAATTCGATGTTCCGTTCATTGTCGTAATGGGCCAGCACCACCTGAGAGACCGGCATTTCCCGGCCATCGGCAGTATATAAAATGGTTTCTCCACTCCAACTGCCGACACTTTGCGCCTGAGGCAGGACTTCGACAAGCAGTTGTTCAGCCATCTCCTGCGGGAAAAAATCCCCCAGATCTCGCCCTTCGACATTTTCCTCTTGCGCAATCCCCAACAGGTTGCGCCCCGCGCCATTCACATAGCGTAGTTTGCCACCCGGTTCCAGGATTGCCACCAGATCGGGGGTCGCCTCAAGGATCGCCGCCAGGCGGGTGCGGCCACCCTCGGCCTGCATGCGTTCGGTGATATCCCGACCGGTCGAGACATAATGGGTAATCTTTCCCTTCTCATCCTTGAGCGGGGTGATCACCTTTTCTTCATAAAACAATTCACCGCTCTTACGCTTGTTGATAGTCGTTGACTTAAAAATTTCACCCTGCGCGATGGTGTGCCACAGGCGGCGATAATAATCCCCGGCATGACTGCCGGAACGTAAGATCGATGGTTTCTTTCCCTTGACCTCTACCGAACTATAGCCGGTCAGTCTTTCGAAGGCCGGATTGACGTACTCAAAATAGCCTTTTGGGTCGGTGATAAATACGCTGTCTGCCGCCTGTTTTACCACCAGCGACAACTGGCTGAGCATTTGATCGGACTTCAGTCGTCCGCGGCGCAATTCCGTCTCGCGCAATTCACGCTCGACTATCGGCAGGATGCGGGTCATTTGCCCCTTGATCACGTAATCCTGTGCACCGGCTCGCATGGCCTCAACCGCCGTTGCCTCACCGAGGGCACCGGAGTTAAAAATAAAGGGGACGTTTTCATCAAACTGGCGCACGATCTTAAGCGCGGCAAAGCCACTAAAATTCGGCATGGAAAAATCGGAGAACACGATATCCCATGATGAGTTCATTGCCGCCAACAAGGCTGACTCATTCACTGCGTGTTGCCACTCCATTAACAGTCCACCACTTTGCAGATGGTCGGCAAGCAACAGCGCATCGTCTTCCACGTCATCAATAATCAGTACACGTATATTTTTTTTCAATTCAGCCTTGGTCATAACAAGCCTCTTACTTCTTTCCCTCTATGACGTCTTCGTTTTGGGGGGTGCCTCATTCAACAGCAGCCAGTAAAGTCCCAGATGACCGGCCGCGCGGATAAACTCATCAAAATCCACCGGCTTGCGCACATAACTGTTGGCGCCCAGGGCATAACCCTTAATCCTGTCGACATCTTCATTCGATGTCGTCAGGATCACCACCGGTAACAGTTCCGTACGCTTATCGTCACGTATCCGCCGCAGCACCTCCAGGCCATCGATCTTTGGCAACTTCAGATCCAGCAGCACCACAGCAGGCAGGTCCGCGGCATTACGCCCGGCATAGCTGCCTTCACCAAATAAATAGTCCAGCGCCTCGACACCGTTGCGCGCCACCACCACCTTGTTCCCAACCTTATTCATCTCCAGGGCATCGAGGGTCAAAACCTCATCGTCCGGGTTGTCCTCGACCAGTAAAATCACTTTTTCGTTCATACATTCCCTCTCTGTTGCAGTGTGAAATAAAAACTCGCACCCTTGCCGACTTCACTCTCGGCCCAGATCCGACCACCGTGTTTATTGATGACCCGCTGCACCGTCGCCAGGCCAATCCCGGTGCCGGGAAAGGCACTGTCATCGTGCAGACGCTGGAAGGCGCCGAACAGCTTGTCGGCATACTGCATATCAAAACCGGCGCCGTTATCGCGGACAAAGAACACATGTCCCTCGCCATTGACCTGTTCGCCCACCTCAATCTGTGCGTCTTCTTGCTGGGCGGTAAACTTCCAGGCATTGCCCAGCAGATTATCCAGCACGACGCGCAGCAGGCGGCTGTCGGCATGGCCCTGTAGCTCAGGCTGGATAGCAACGCTGACCTTGCGCTCGGGTTCGCCATGACTCAGCTCCTGCACCACTTCATTGGCAAGCTTGCTTACATCGATGGTTTCCCGTTCCAGTTTCACCCGGCTGACCCGCGACAAATTAAGCAAGTCATCGATCAGCTTGCCCATACGCTGCGCGGCGGCGCGGATACGATCGAGGCGATCCCGGCCGGTCTCGTCGAGCTTATCGGCATAACTCGTGAGCAAGATACGACTGAATCCGTCGATGGCCCGCAGGGGGGCGCGCAGGTCATGGGACACCGAATAACTGAAGGCCTCCAGTTCATGGTTGATGGCCTCCAGGTCCGTCGAGCGGGTGCGCAGACTGTCGTTCAGTTTCTGGATCTGTTGCTCATTGCGTTTACGTTCGCTGACGTCCTCGACAATACCATCAAAATAGACATTGCCCTTGACGTCCTGTTTTACCACCGCTGTCACGGCGGCAACGAATTCACGCCCCTTAAGGGTCTGCATGTTGACTTCTTC
>JAHEDB010000125.1 GCA_024641465.1 Chromatiales bacterium
AATGGACCTGCCCGCCGGGTGTGCTAACCGAGACTTCATCATCAAGATTTTTTTTCAACAGGGCCCTGGCCATGGGTGAATCGAGGCTGATATAACGCCTGTCGGTGGCGAACTCATCGGGGCCGACGATACGATAGACAAATTCCTTGCCGTCATCATCCTCCAGTTTCACCCAGGCGCCAAAAAAGATCTGTTGCCGATTATCCGGGACCCTGTCCACCACCGTCAGGTCCGGCAGGCGTTTTTGCAGATAGCGCAGGCGCCGATCGATCTCGCGCAACTGTTTTTTACGATAGATATACTCGGCATTTTCCGAGCGATCGCCTTCGGCGGCGGCAGCGGCCACGGCTTTGGTCACCTCATCACGCGTCACCCATAAGGCCTTGAGTTCCTGTTCCAGGGTGAGATAGCCCTGGCGGGTGATATAGGGTGTGGATTTGGGCTGGGGGGGGCGATATCTACCCATAGTCAACAATAATCAAGCAGAGAAATATTCCCTATTATAGATGAAATGTTAAGATAACAATCCGTGTTGTAAAAAGGCTGACTATGAAGATTGCCATTATTTCGGACCTGCACAGCAATATCGAGGCGTTGCAGGCCTGCCTCAGCAAGGCCGGGGCGTTGCATGTAGAACAATATGTTTGTCTGGGGGATATCATCGGGTATGGCCCCAATCCGGCCGAGACACTGGAGATGGTAAGGTCGCTGCCGAAGGTGGTGGTGATCCGCGGCAATCATGAGGAGGCCCTGTTCGGCCCCTATTACAAGGGACTGCGGCCGCATATTCAGCAGACGGTTGACTGGACCCGGGCGCAACTGTCTGCGCAACAGTTAGATTATCTAAAGTCACTGCCCCTGCAACAAACCGTAGCGGGGGTGACCATGGTGCATGCCACGGCCGATAAACCGGAAAGATGGGCTTATCTGTATAACACGGAACTGGCCGGTGAGTGTATGCAAGCCTCCGGCACCCGGCTGACCTTTGTCGGACATACTCACCAGCCGCTGGTCTACTATGAAACCCCGACGGGTGAAGTAAAGTATCTGACCCCCCAGGCCGGGCTGGTAGTGCCGATCTACCAGTTGGGTCGCTATGTGATCAACGTGGGGTCCGTCGGACAACCGCGGGATGACAATAGTGCGGCCAGCTTTGTTGTGTATGATACTGACGAACAGGAATTAGAATTCTGTCGGGTGCCCTACGAGTACCCGATAACCGCGCAAAAGATTATTGATCGAGGGTTGCCCGTCCTGTTTGCCGAGCGGCTCGGAAAGGGACACTGATTTTAAAATCAAGCATCAGGAGTGGATATGACTGATGAGATTGACATACGTGAAGTAAGTCTGGGCGAGACCATCGATGGTTTTCATATCGAAGACTGTATCCACGAAAGCCAGGTCTCAAGGCTGTATCGCGTTAGCCATCCGAAGTACGATATTCCGCTGATCATGAAGGCGCCGAAGATCACGGTCATCCTGCCCAGCAGCGTGTTCGCCGGGTTTGAAACCGAGATGCGTATTCTCTCCAAACTGCGCGGCGTCTATACACCGAAGGTCTACGGCAAGGGCGATCTGGCGACGGCGCCTTATTATGTAATGGAATATATCCCCGGCACTGCGTTACAGGATGCGATAAAGCGGGCACCGCTGTCAGTCGATGAGCTGTGCCACCTGATGACGCCGGTCTGCAAGGCGGTGCATGACCTGCACCGGCATAATATTATTCATCTGGATCTGAAGCCGGACAATATCCGCAATCGTGCCGATGGGCAGGTGGTGTTACTGGATTTTGGCACCGCCCATCAGGCCCGGCAGCCGGATATGTATACGGTAGCGCATGAACAGCAACCCATTACCATGGACTATGTTGCACCGGAACAACTGTTCGGCATCCGTAGCGATTCGCGCAGCGATATCTACGCCATCGGCGTTATCCTGTATGAATTGGCCACCGGCCAGATGCCCTTCCCCGGCGCAAACTTGATGACCGTCAGAAAACGCTTGTACGTCGCGCCCAAACCACCGCGTGCGATCAATCCGCAGGTACCGGCTTGGTTGCAGGAGGTGATCCTGCGCTGTCTTGAAGTCCGGCCGAATGAACGCTTTACCACCGCCAAGCAGATCGCCTATAGCCTGGCCCACCCGCATATGGTCCAGCTGACGGAACTGGCGAGCCGCACCAGACGGCCCGGCCCGATAACGATACTGAAAAACTGGGCGACCAACCGGGAGTTCAATTTCGTCAGCATGGCAGAGACCCTGCCACAGACGCGCCTGACTACCGCACCGCATATCCTGATCGCCCTCAAACTGGCCCATGCCTCGGAAGAACTGAAGGCCGCCTTGCGCGATACCGTGCTGAAGATCGCCAGGGGCGAAAGTCACAGCTACTTCACCTGCATGTCGATCCTGCCCAAGGAGAGTTTTGCCGGTTCGGGCAGTGTCGACGATTTTGTCAATCTGTCGCACCCAAAACATATCCAGGTGCAGGCCGAGCTGCGCCACTGGCTGGAACCGATGAAACTGGCCAAATCGAGGGTCAATATCCAGGTATTCTATGGCGACCCGGCCGGCGAGATCGTAAACTACGCCAATCAATTTGCGGTTGATCATATCGTCATGTGTGCGCATCGAAGTGAAGGTGCAAAAAACATGGTAGGCAGTGTCCCGCAACGTGTAATAGCCGATGCGCCTTGCTCGGTCACTATAGTCAGGTCGCGGCAGGATAAAATAAAACAGGTGTAATACCCTCCTATGTCAAATCGTCTGGTTCTGTTCTGGTTTGGTCTGACCGTGTTTGTCAGTTCGGTGCTATTGATGATCCTCGAGATCGTCGCCGGGCGGATCATCGCGCCCTATGTCGGTGTCTCCTTGTATACCTGGTCCTCGGTGATCGGCGTGGTGCTGGGCGGCCTGTCCCTCGGCAACTGGCTGGGAGGCCGCTGGGCAGATCGCGGCGCCGCCGAGCGGGAGGTCGGTATCATCCTGCTGTGTTCGAGTGCAGCGAGTATCGCCGTGCTGTTACTGCTGACTTTTATCGCACCGCTGATCCAGGCGGCGCAGATCAATCTGCTGGGGGCGAGCTTTCTGTATGTATTGGGATTATTTTTTATCCCCTCGGCGCTGTTGGGCGTGGTCAGTCCGGTATTGACCACCGTGGCGATCAGGATCGATACCCGCGCCGGTCACATCGTCGGTCGCATGAACGCCCTCGCGGCGCTCGGCAGTATCCTCGGTACCTTTGCCGCCGGTTACTGGTTGATTCAGTATTTCGGCACCCGCGCCATCGTCATCAGCGTTGCGGTACTGCTGTTTATCATGGGGGCTATGTTCCTGTTTCAATCCGCGAAAAGACTTCTCGCTATTTTGTTGCTGGTGAACGTGGCGATCGGCGGTATGACCTATGTACGCGGCGGACTTGTCAGTTCATGTGACAAGGAGAGCGCCTATTTTTGTATCCGTGTAGTGAATGCCGCGGAGATGGTGCCAAGCGGCGCCGCGCGGGCGCTGGTGCTCGACCATCTGGTGCATGGCATTAACTATACCAGTTGGCCTGAAGTGCTCTTTTCACCCTATGTACAATTGATGGATGAACTGGCCATGCAGCACCTCGGTGAGCGCTCAGCTCAGGCCAGTTACTTTTTTGCCGGTGGTGGGGCCTATACCTATCCGCGCGCGGTCATGGCCCATTCACCGCAGGCGCGTGTGGTCGTTGCCGAAATTGATCCTGAGGTAACCCAGGTGGCCGGCCAACGACTATTCGTGGATACCAAAAATATGCACATCATGCACATGGATGCGCGCATGGCCCTGCAGGCCGTCAACGATGCCGAGTTTGATATTGTCGTTGGGGATGTCTTTAATGATGTGATCGTGCCCTATCATCTGTTGACCCGGGAATATACCGAACTGCTCAAAGCAAAACTCAAACCGCAGGGCATGTATGTCCTCAATGTGGTGGATATACCGGCCGAACCCCGGTTGCTCAAAAGCATGTACAAGACCATCAGGGCGGTATTCCCATATGTCGATATCTGGGCAGAGAGCGGACAAACCCTGGGCAAGCGTTATACCTATGTGATCTCCGCCAACAGCCAGCCGATGCCGCAACAGCTTAGCGCCCGCCATGGTTTCAAGCGGAGCTGGCAAAATATCACCCAACAGGTCCTCTCGACCGGGACCGCACTGGCGGCCATCCCGCTGCTGACCGATGATTACGCCCCGGTGGAGCGCCTCAGCGCCAATTTGGTTCTGAAAGACTACGGTCTGTAACAAGCGGGGGACATTGATGGCGACAATTTGGGAGACACGGCAGGGCGATACACATTACGAGGTGCGTAGCGCCGGTGGGTCACGGCGGCTGTACACCAATGGTGTGTTCCACAGCCAGTACAATCCAAACAATCCCATCACCGGCAATGTCTGGGACCTGTTATTGTTGCCGGTGTTTTTTTATCAGCCAGGCGAGATCAAGCGCATCCTGATGCTGGGCGTAGGAGGCGGCGCCGTCATCCAGCAACTCAATTATTTTATTGAACCGGCAGAGATCATCGGCGTGGAATACGACCCGATGCACATCGATATCGCACGGCGCTTTTTTGACGTGACCCAGACCAATGTCAGCCTGCATCAGGCCGATGCCGTTGAATGGCTGGCAAACTATAAGGGACCCAAGTTTGACATGATCATCGACGACCTGTTTGGTGAGGTCGATGGCGAACCGACCCGCGCGGTCGAGGCCGGTAATAAATGGGTCAGGCGATTGTTCTCTAATGTCACCCCGCAGGGCCTGGTGGTGTGTAATTTTATTTCCTTCAAGGAGCTCAAGTCCTCGGCCTATATGCAGGACTCGTTAGTGAAGCACCGGATCAAGGCGGCCTTCTGCCTGAGCAATCCCTATTATGTCAACGCCATCGGCGCCTTTTTGGGCAAGGATGCCGGTAGCAAACAATTGCGCGAACGCTTACACGGTATTCCCCAGTTTAATTCGCCGCAAAAGATCAGCAAGTTGAACTATCGAATCAGACAGATTTAGTTCGTTTTCACCCAGAGTGGGCAGCCGGTTGATAAGCTACTAGCCTGTGGCAAATGTTTGCCGGTATGATTAAGCGATTCGTTAACGAGGTAACGCCATGAATAACAAATTAATGATTCTCCCGGCCAAAGACCCCAAGGCGATCCGCCTGGTACGCATCCCCGATGATTATGAAGAACACGAAGTCTTCCGCCACGTCGTCGGCCTGATTGCCGCGGTCGAGGAACAAACCCCGGATTACCGTTGGGAAGACATCGCCGCAATGCTCGAGGACCACGGTTTTGAAACGGTAGAGTTTGTGCTGGGTCCGGAGCTGGATTAATTAAAACAATCTACCTCTCCACAGGTAGCCCGTATGCAGCATAGCGAAATACGGGGAGGTCGATCTCCCCTGTATTCCATTCCATTCCATACAGGCTACATTGATCCCGTAGCCCGTATGTAGCAAAGCGAAATACGGGGAGGTCGATTCCCCCTGTATTCCATTTCATTCCATACAGGCTACGACTTCCAATTCTCTTATGCAGCGAAGCGGAATACGATGGATGATAAATTCTCTCTGTTTTCCGTTGCACTCCATACAGGCTACGCATTTATTCACCGAATTGGGTTGTTGGCTGATGACTCGGTTCGGTGCCCCAATCCGGGGGTAGTAAACCCGTTTTGACATATCGATGAAAACTGGAATGAGGCCAGTCGGACACATTGACCGTCAGGCCGTGTTTTACCGGGTTGTAGTGGAGGTAATCAATGTGGCGTTGCAGATCCTCGGCGTCTTTTATAGTGTGTTCCCAAAACCGGGCTTGCCATACGTTCGATACACCACGACTATTGAATTTCAAGGCTAGACCTTGTTGCTTAAGACTGCGGGTGAATTGGCTCTTAATGGCTCGCCACCGACCAGGGTAGTCCGCATCGTTATCAGGCAGGGTCCAGATTGTGTGTAAATGTTCAGGCAGAATGACAATGGCATCAATTTGAAAAGAATGATCTATGCGAACTTTGCGGAAGGCTTGTCGTAGGTGGTCGATATACTGGGTGAGTAGATTTGCTTTACGATCTTGCAGGGTAACAGTGAAGAAGTAGGTTCCACCGGGGACGAAGTTTCTGCGATAGCCGACCATGGCATTGTCTCCTTGTTTATATTTTACAATTTCCTTATTCGGTTACCGATGTTAGCAGATGGGGGAGGGGAATTGAACACCCCGTATTTCGCTATGCTGCATACGGGCTACAAGTCGTAGCCTGCATGGAATGAAATGGAATGCGGGGGAATCGACCTTCCCCGCATTTCGCTGCGCTGCATACGGGCTACGGCGCACGTAGCCTGCATGGAATGAAATGGAATGCGGGGGAATCGACCTTCCCCGTATTTCGCTTTGCTGCATACGGGCTACAAGTCGTGGCCTGCATGGAATGAAATGGAATGCGGGGGAATCGACCTTCCCCGTATTTCGCTGCGCTGCATACGGGCTACGGAGCCGTAGCCTGCATGGAGTGAAATGGAATGCAGGGGAATCGACCTTTCCCGTATTTCGCTGCGTTGCATACGGGCTACGACGTGGTAGCCTGTATGGAATGAAATGGAATGCGGGGGAATCGACCTTTCCCGTATTTCGCTGCGCTGCATACG
>JAHEDB010000126.1 GCA_024641465.1 Chromatiales bacterium
GGTCCGGAATACCGGCCGGGGCTGCGATTGGCGTGCCCTCTATTTCAGCATCACCGACACCGGTATCGGCATCGCCAAAGACAAACAACACTATATTTTTGAAAACTTTACCCAGGTCGATGAGTCACTCACCCGCGAATACGGCGGCACCGGCATCGGCCTGGCGATCTGTAAACAACTGGTCGAGCTGATGGATGGCGAGATCGGTGTCGACAGCGAGCCCGGGCACGGGTCGCGCTTCTGGTTTCGGATCTGCCTCCCCAATGCAGACTCGGTTGAACAACAGCAACTCGCATGATGACCAAGTAATACGCTCAGCTTTTACCTGAATAATAATTTTCCTGTTCCCGCTTTTTCTCTTATACTTATTTTCTAATACCAATATAAAAATAATTATATCGTTACATAATAATATCGACCTAAAGGGGACAGGATATGGAACAACTACGCACCGATACGGATGCCGCGCAGCTGCACGAATTACCGTTTGCCGCGCCCTGTAACAAACTGACACTGGGCGCGCCCTTCAACTGGCTCAAACTGGGCATCGCCGATATGAAACGCGCCCCCAGACAGAGCCTGAGCTATGGCGCCGCCATGATCTTCATCAGCCTGCTGGTCAGCTTTATCTCCCTGCGCTTCGGCAATTTCTACAGCCTCCTGACCATGCTGAGCGGCTTTGTTTTCATCGGACCGGTAATCGCCATCGGACTCTATTCGGTCAGCTGCCAACTCCAGCTGGGCAAAAAACCGGTGCTCGGCTATTGCCTGCGTGAGGGACAACGCCATTTCGGCAACACCCTGTTATTTGCCATGGTCATGCTGGTGGTGTTTATGATCTGGGCCCGGGCCGCCTCCATGGTGCACGTCTTTTTTCCCATGCATAGCCACGCCGCCTGGCACGAATACGCCACCTTCCTGACCATCGGCACCTGCATCGGTGCAATCTTTTCGGCGCTTATCTTCTGTGCCAGCGCCTTTTCCCTGCCGATGATCATGGACCGCAAGGTCGATATGGTGACGGCCATGGTCACCAGCGTGAATGCCGTATTAAACAATAAAAAGGTCATGCTGCTGTGGGCCGGTTTGATCCTGCTGTGCCTGTTGATTGGTTTTGCCACGGCCTTTATCGGCCTGCTGTTCCTGCTGCCCCTGATCGGCCATGCCACCTGGCACGCCTATCAGGACACCATTGATGCCGGCGCCTGGCCGGAGCATGATTAACGGCAGGCCGGCTTTTTCAGGCTAAATCGCACTTAGCTGATCGCCGTCAAGGCAGTCCCTCCTCGTCTTTACTAGATTTAAAGGGCAACAGAGGAGGGTTAATCATGACCACACTCACCACCTTAGTTATTTTTGCCTTAATCGCCACTATCGTGGCACTTGGCTGGGGCATCGGCTCCATGGCCCACGGCGGGGTATTTGATGCCAAACACAGCCACCAGCTAATGAGTGCCCGGGTTGGTTTCCAGGGACTCGCCATCGTATTGCTGCTGGTTGCGCTGCTGGTCTCACTCTTTTAATAAATCGGTAGTTGTCCCTCCCTCGGGCAGCAATGTCCGGGGGGTGTAGCTCAGCAATAACCGGATTGGTCTTACCGGCCACCAGAGGGCTGGAGGTGAAGCCGTTACTAATCCTAGATATAATGTGGTTTTATCAGCCCGGTTCCAGTATAATCCCCATACAAGTCAATAATAAGTTGTATAAACAACGGGTTGGGGAGCCATGAGTAAGGCCAGAGTTTACAGCAGGATCGATTTCACCAATATCAAACCCGAGCAAGTCCAGCGCCTGGTCAAGGAGCTATACCTTGATCAACAAAATGAGCAGCGTGAACCCTGTTTTGCCCAGACCGCCGATCGACGCCGCTCGGATCGACGCCGTCAACGTCAGAACGTACTGCTCGATACCCGCGCCTCACAGTCCCGACGCCAGTCGAGCGGGCGCCGCTCGCGTGATGAGAACCCCGACAACAATCATAAGGTCGGCATCGATTATTATGCTTAATAAGCAGCTCAGGTAAGGTACCTGGTCCACTAAAACTTATCGAGTTTCAATCCCGCTGATTTGCCTGCTGTGGGTATTTTTACCAGCATAAAGATCCGTGGCGCACTATAATTATCAATACCAGACAACCCCCCCACATATCATGTCTGACAAAATGACCATTGCTGCATTTTCGAGTGCGCTGGTAGTCGACGACTCGAGATCGATCCTGGACTATTTCAATATCATATTGGAAGGTTTAGGCATCCTGCATGTTTTTACCGCGATTAATGGCAAAAAGGCCCTCGAGATCCTCGACCATGAACAGGACATCGAACTGCTGCTGTGCGACATCAACATGCCGGAGATGGATGGCATCGAGGTTTTGCGGCACCTTTCTGAGCGCAACTATCCAGGCAAAATCATCATCATCAGCGGTGAACACAAACGCGTAATCGAGTCTTCCGCCCGGCTGGCCGAGGCCTATCACCTGAATATCATCGGCGCCCTGACCAAACCGGTTACCATGAAACAACTACGCTGCCTGTTGGCGAATACCGAACATCATACCCCCGCGGGGATCTCGCCCGCCCTGCATGAGTTCAGCATTGCGGATCTCCAGCAGGCCTTGGATAACAGTGAATTTATTATCTACATCCAGCCGAAGATTGATCTGCACAGCCAGGAGGTGGTCGGTGGCGAGGCCCTCGCGCGTTGGCAACACCCCGAGCTGGGGCTGATTGGCGCCGAGGCATTTATCCCCTTTCTCGAGTCCAATGAGCTGCTCTATCGACTCACCGATCTGCTGCTGGAACAGGCCATGCTGATCGCCAGCGAGATCTGCAAGACCGAATCCGACTTCAAACTCTCCCTGAATGTCTCGATTAATTGCCTGAATCGATACAACCTGCCCGACCTGTTGCTGGCCCGTTGTCTCGAACTGGGGATCCGCCCGGCCAACCTGGTGTTTGAGATCACCGAAACACGGTTGGTAAAGGATTTTCGCAAGGTGCTCGAGATCATGACCCGCATGCGGCTGAAGGGTTTTGGCCTGTCGATCGATGATTTTGGTACCGGTTACTCCTCGATGGAGCACCTGCAGAACTTTCCGTTTGACGAACTCAAGATCGACAAGACCTTTGTCACCGGCGCCTCGGACAATGCCGCCGCCAAGGCCATTATCGAATCCAGTGTCGCGCTGGCGAAGAAACTCGACATGCTGGTCGTGGCCGAAGGGGTCGAGACACGCGAGGACTGGCAATTTGTGACGCGGCTGGGTTGTGATGTGATCCAGGGTTATATGCTGGCCCGGCCCATGCCGACGGTGGATTTTCTGGAGTACATCAACAGCAAAACCTATCGCACGGAATTACGCATCCCGCCCGTGACTAGTTAAGCCGTAGCGAGCCCGTCAGTTGCGCGACATTGCTCATGTCGTGCCGCTTCAGATACTCAACGATCCCGGCATTGATCTTCGGGCAGACCAGCGGGTCATAAAACAACGCCGTGCCAACACCCACGGCGCTGGCGCCTGCGATCAAAAACTCTATTGCATCCTCCGCCGTGGTGATACCGCCCTGACCGATGATCGGAATGCCGTGCTCACGGCAGACCTGATAGACCTGATGCACCTTCAATAAAGCAATAGGTTTGATCGCCGGGCCGGACAGGCCGCCCTGGTTATTACCGATGATCGGCGTACGGTCCTCGATGTCGATGGCCATGCCCATCAGGGTATTGATTACGGCAAAGCCGTCGGTACCGGCTTCGATGCAACGGCGGGCATTCTCGGCGATATTGGTCTGGTTGGGCGACAGCTTGGTGATCAGGGGTTTGTCGGTCACCGCACGGCAGGCCGCCACCACCCGCGCCGACATATCCGGGTCATTGCCAAAGGCCACCCCGCCCTCTTTGACGTTCGGGCAGGAGATATTGATCTCCATGGCGTCGATGGGCGAGTCATTAAAGATCCGCGCCACCTCGATATATTCTTCCACCGTCGAGCCCGACAGGTTGGCGATAAAACGGGTCTCATTGAAATCCAGCTTGGGCAGGATGTCCTTCACCACGTATTCGGCGCCGGGGTTTTGCAGGCCGATGGCGTTCAACATCCCCATCGGTGTCTCATAGACCCGGTGCGGCTTGTTGCCGAGGCGCGGTTGCAGGGTGGTGCCCTTCAGGCACACGGCCCCCACATCACGGTTAGAGAATCCCTTCACCCGGGTGTATTCCTCGCCAAAGCCCACGCAGCCCGACAGCAGGGCGATCGGTGACTGGAAGGCCATGCCACAGAATTCCGTGGCGAGCATGGCTTTATCGGTATCGTTCATGACAGATGTTTGCATGGCGCTAGTGTACCAAATCCGCCCCCGCCGATGGCACTCATAACGCTGGAGATTAATGGATAGACTCAGGCGACCAGGGCTATGTGGTCATTGATGACAACCTGGCAGGCATTGATCAGGCCACCATAATCCGCCTCCGACAGGCCCAGCGCCACCCGCAATTTTTCCTTCTCACCCGGCAGGGAATCCGGCATGCGCAGATTTTCGGCCGCCACACTCAGCTCCATGTGATGGGCCAGGCTCAGGATCGAAAGCGCCTTGTCCGCCTCGGCCTGTCCCGGTTTGCTGATCGAGTGATAGGCAACGAGGGTGTTACGCATCGTATCCGGCAAGGCCAGTTCCCGCATGGAGGCATCGATCAAATCACGCCGGCTGACATGGAATATATCCTGTTCAAGCTGCGCCAGGGGTGGGCTGGTATGGGTCATTCCCTTCACCAGGGCGCGGTATTCCGGTTGGAAGTTATGACATAACACCAGGGAAGGCAAGGCGTGCAGGATCCCGAGCAATTCCATTTCGTGTTGCATTTGTTTGGAGATTTTTGCCGCAATCATGCTGGTCAGGGCCGAGATGGTCAGGCAATGGTGCAGGATACGGTTTCCGACAATGCTATCCTGTATGTAACCCTTCAGTACCGCAGTCACCAGCACAATGTACACATTTTTCAGACCGAGGATATTGGTGGCCGTACCCAAATCGGCAATCTCGTTGTCGCGATGGTGGACAGGGGAATTGCTGTATCTGATAACCGCATTGGCAAGCGTATCGTCGCCTTCGATAGTCAACTCAAGGGTTTTGATGTCCGCATCCGGCCCAGACAATATCTCAATCGCCTTTTTACAATGGCCTGACGGTGCAGGAAATCTCAGTCGTGAAATATCGGTGCTCATGACAGTTATCCCTTGTCCTTTGTAACCCCAATTTAACCGGGTATGATAACCAACCTGGAAACCCTTATCTGGATATCGGTTAAACTGATAAAACCTTGATAGCCATGCTACATATTGTCCTTTTTGAACCCGAGATCCCGCCCAATACCGGTAATATCATCCGCTTGTGCGCCAACACCGGGATGCAATTGCACCTGATTCATCCCCTCGGCTTCGAGCTGGATGACACCCGCCTCAAACGGGCCGGTCTGGATTACCATGAATATGCGCGGGTGCAGGAACACGCCAGCCTGGATGCCTTCCTCGATAAGATAAAACCACCGCGGGTCTTCGCCCTCTCCACCCACGGCCAACGCAGCTTCTTCGACGCCCAATTCCAGGCCGGTGACACCTTCCTGTTCGGCCCCGAGACCCGCGGTCTGCCACCAGCCGTGCGCGACTCCCTCGGCCCCGACCACGTCCTGCGTCTGCCGATGCTGAGCGACAGCCGCAGCCTGAACCTGTCCAACACCGTGGCGATCGTCGTGTATGAGGCATGGCGGCAGATCGGGTTTATAGGTTCAAACTAAAAAAGTATTTCACCACCAAGACGCCAAGGCTCCAAGAAAACCATTAATGGTATTTTCACGCGTAGCGTGAAAATACATAACAACTTGGTGCCTTGGCGTCTTGGTGGTGAAAAATTCTTTTAGGTTTTCTTCGAATCTTCGTGGTGATAATGAAATTAACCCAGTTCGGGTTTGAGGTCGCGCGACAACAGCGCCTGCACGCTGTCGTTCGGGCTCAGCCCTTCGTACAACACGCGATAGACCTGTTCGGTTATGGGCATGTCGACCTGATGTTGTTGGGCGAGGGTGTAGATCTCTTTGGCGGTGTACAGGCCTTCGGTAACCTGCCCGATCTCCTTGGTCGCCTGTTGCTGGGTTTTGCCCTGGGCAAGGAGCAGGCCGAGGCGGCGGTTGCGGGACTGGTTATCAGTGGCGGTGAGGATCAGATCGCCCAGTCCGGCCAGGCCCATGAAGGTTTCGCGCTGCCCGCCGAGGGTCACACCAAAACGCATGATCTCCGCCAGGGCGCGGGTGATCAGGGCGGCGCGGGCGTTGGCCCCGTAACCCAGTCCTTCGGCGATACCCGCCGCAATCGCGATAACGTTTTTGACCGCACCGCCGATCTCGGCGCCGGTGATATCGGTACTGATGTAGGCGCGAAATACATCATTATGCAACATGCGTGCGACCAGCTCGGCGTAGTGTTCATCCTCACAGGCCACGGTCACCGCCGAAGGCTGGCCCTTTGCCACCTCGGTGGCAAATGTCGGGCCGGTGACCACCACGGGGGCAACCGCCTCGCCCAGCTCTTCCCTGCAGACCTCGTGTAACAACTTGTTGGTTGCCGGCTCCAGTCCCTTGCTGCCCCAGGCCAGAT
>JAHEDB010000127.1 GCA_024641465.1 Chromatiales bacterium
CTGCGTTTCTGGTAGTGCTGTTTATCGCGACTCAGGATCATCTCCGGCTTTAGCGTATTGGATGGCCCATAGTGGCAATCCATCAGATAGGAACGTTCATACATGTGGCTATGACCATTCAGTACCAGGTCGACACCGGCCTGTTCAAGAATGGGGAGAATATTATCCCGCATGTCGACCATCCGCCCACTGCTGTCATAGTCACTGTCGGAATCGTGTGAGCCTTTGCTGTAGATCGGGTGATGGAACAGGCTGATCACCCAGGGTTGCTGATTGGCCTGCAGGTCCTGGCGTAGCCAGTTGGCCATGGCGCCATTCACGGTAAGTTTCGATGCCTGGGAATCGAGCACAACAAAATGCACCTGGCCATAATCAAAGGCGTAATAGTGTTCCGTGCCGGAGGCCACCCCGCCCGACTCGGCCCTGGTCGGGAAACTGAATATCTCAAAAAAGCTCCAGCGGCGGGCGTCATGGTTGCCATACACGGGCCAGACCGGGACATTGCGGAGGGTGGCTTTAAAGGGCTCGAAAAAATTCGACTGGAATTCTTCATTCCGGCCCGAGCTGTAGGCGTTGTCGCCGGTCGTCAATAAGACATCCAGCTCGGCTCGGTTAGACCGCTTGTTGGTGTGTAGCCATGCCAGGGCCGCGTCACGCGCCCTGGCCTGACCGGGGATCGCCAGCCCGGGGTCGCCGAGGATCCAGAACCGGCCGCTTTGTTCTGTGCCGGTAGCTGGGGCGGTGACAAACCAGTTGTCCGGGTTCACTTTGGTTTCCGCGCCTTGTGGACCAACGCTATAGAAATAACGCGTCGCGGGTTTGAGTCCGGTTATCCTGACCTCGTGGCCTTCCCGGCTTTGCACCTCATTCACCTGCGCATCGAGTTTATCGGCCGACAGGCCATACCTGACCGCACCGCGATATTTGTTCAGCGATTGCCAGCGGAGGTTCATCGCGCTGGCGGAGGCCATTTGCAGATAAGGGGCTCGCTCGCCATGGTAGATGCTGCCCTGGGCGACGTGGATAAGTCGGCCGACACCATAGATCACGATCAACAGGAACAGGATGCCGAGCAGGTAGGTCGCCCAACGAAGGGCTTTGAGATGTAATGGCATGGGATTGAGGTCTTTAGTTTACTACAGGTTAATTTTTAGTTATCACAGAGCATCAAACGGCTTGTTTTAACCCTGAATAGATCCAGTCCATAAATATTGACCGGTTCTCCCGAAATAGCAACCATTCAAACACTTTCACCGACAATTCCCCGTGCTACCTCATGCGCTACGCGGCTGGTCAACACCCCGCCCCCTGCCGGAGGTAAACACAAGGGCTGAAGGTTTTGCAATGCACTGGATGAAGCTGCACAATATGCGCGTTTTATCATTAGCAGGAAGATACCCCATGCAGGTCCTCATCATTGGCGGCGGTGGCCGTGAACACGCTTTGGCGTGGAAAGTGGCGCAATCCAACCGCGTCGACAAAGTCTACGTCGCCCCCGGCAACGCCGGTACCGCCCATGAACCCAAGATGGAAAACATCGCCATCGGCGCCGAGGACGTGGCGGGCCTGCTCAAATTTGCCAAAGCCAAGGCCATTGATCTGACCATCGTCGGCCCTGAGGGCCCGCTGGTATTGGGGGTCGTGGATCAATTCAAGACCGCCGGCCTGCGCTGCTTCGGCCCGAGCCGGGGCGCCGCCCAACTGGAGGGCTCCAAGTCCTTTACCAAGGATTTCCTCGCCAGACACCACATCCCGACCGCCGCCTACGGGGTCTTCACCGAGGTCGCCCCGGCGATTGCCTATATCAAACAGCAAGGTGCGCCCATCGTCGTCAAGGCCGATGGCCTGGCCGCGGGTAAAGGGGTGATCCTCGCCCAGACGGAACAGGAGGCCATCACGGCGATCGAGGATATGCTGGCCGGCAATGCCTTTGGCGAGGCGGGCCACCGCGTGGTGGTGGAGGAATTCCTGGTCGGTGAAGAGGCCAGTTTTATTGTCATGGCCGACGGCGAACACATCCTGCCCATGGCCTCTTCCCAGGACCACAAGGCGGCCCTCGACGGCGACACAGGCCCCAACACCGGCGGCATGGGCGCCTACTCCCCGGCCCCCGTGGTCACCCCCGAGATCCATGCACGGATCATGCACGAGGTCATCGAACCGACCGTCAGGGGCATGGCCGCCGAAGGGCTCACCTATACCGGCTTCCTGTATGCCGGGGTGATGGTCGCGGCCGATGGCACCCCAAAGGTACTGGAGTACAACTGCCGCTTCGGCGATCCGGAGACCCAACCAATCATGGTGCGCCTCAAATCCGATCTGGTCACCCTGTGTGAGGCGGCGCTGGACAAGCGCCTCGACCAGATCGAGGCCGAGTGGGACCCCCGTGCCTCGCTGGGCGTGGTGCTGGCCGCCAAAGGTTATCCCGCAGATTACCCCAAGGGTGATGTGATCAGTGGCCTCGATGCCGCTGCCGGACTCGACGGCAAAGTCTTCCACGCCGGTACTGCCCTCAAAGACGGTCACGTTGTGACCAGCGGCGGCCGGGTGTTATGCGCCACCGCCCTCGGCAAAAGCGTCGAAGAGGCACAACAACGTGCCTATCAACTGGTAGAGAAAATAAGTTGGCCGGGCATGTATTTCCGGCGTGACATCGGTCATCGGGCCATCAAACGGGAGCAAACCGGCAATAAGGGTTGATCCTCAAGGCCGTTAAAAGGGCGCATTTGTCGCGAAACGACGCTAAATTGTTCTCCGGCTGGGGAGACTTTCGCGCCGGATATCCATTACAATAGGTCCCCTCGCTCGTCAGGCCCATAAATTAGAAAAATTTCACCCTGAATCGGGCACCGGTTTCCAAAAAATTGCATATAGAAATATTGAGTTAAGGAGTCAGCATGTCAGCCAAACACCCGGTTATTGCGGTCACAGGTTCATCCGGTGCCGGTACCACCACAGTCAAGCGCGCCTTTGAGCACATCTTCTTCCGTGAAAAGATCAATCCCCTGATCGTTGAGGGCGACAGCTACCACAGGTTCGATCGTGCCGAGATGAAAAAGCAGATTGCCGAGTTCCAGGCCAAGGGCAAAAACCTCAGCCACTTCGGTTCGGATTCCAATCACTTCGATGTGCTGAGTGACACCTTCGAAACCTATGGCAAGACCGGCAAGTGCAAACGTCGTTATTACCTGCACTCAGAAGAAGAGGCCGAGGAACACAATGCCCGCCTGTCGACCTCCCTTAACCCTGGCCAGTTCACCCCCTGGGAAGATATCACCGATGCAACCGATCTGCTGTTCTATGAAGGCCTGCACGGCGGTGCCAAGGACAGCAAGCACGATGTCAGCAAGTTCGTTGACCTGCTGGTCGGTGTGGTGCCCATCGTCAACCTGGAGTGGATCCAGAAGATCCACCGTGATAACGCCGAACGCGGTTACTCCGCCGAGGCCATCGTCGATACCATCCTGCGTCGTATGGAAGACTATGTAAAATTCATTACCCCACAGTTCTCGCGCACCGACATCAATTTCCAGCGCGTACCGACCGTGGATACCTCCAATCCGTTTATCGCCCGCGATATTCCGACCCCGGACGAAAGCTTTATCGTGATTCGCTTCCGCGATCACAAGGCAGTGGACTTCGTGTATCTGCAACAGATGATCAAGGATTCCTTTATGTCACGCCCCAATACCCTGGTAGTACCCGGTGGTAAAATGGGCTTTGCCATGGAGCTGGTCCTCAACCCAATCATCCATGAACTGATCGAGAAAAAGAAAAAGGCCAAGTAAGCTTATTTCTGACCATAAAAAACCGGGTTGCGACCCGGTTTTTTTATGCCTGCCTTCCTGACGCGATGCGTGATAGCATAATAAATCACTCGTTTGCGGATAATGGCACTCATACGATGCAACCCTTTAAGCTCGCCCACGCTACCGATGCCAACTGGCAAACCGCCCTGGCGGACTGTCTGCGGCAATTGGCTGATATCCCGCCGGAGGCCAACCTCGGGTTTCTCTATGTCACCGATCAGTATGCCGCGGATTTTGCCAAAATCCACCGCGAGTTACAGGACAAGACCGGCGTAGCACATTGGACTGGCACAATCGGTCACGCCATCTGCTGTACCGGTAAAGAATATTATGAACAACCCGCCATGGTCATACTGCTGACGGATTTCCCGGCCGGCAGTTTTTACCTGACGCAAGGGCTGGAACAATTACCCTCCCCCCCGCATGAAGGTTTGCAGTTTGCCGTCATGCACGGCGACCCGCGTAACGGCCAGTTACCCGATCTGCTGCAACAATTCGCCACCAGACTTGGTGATGGTTATCTGGTCGGCGGGCTGACCTCGTCCGCCAGCTACTATTATCAACTCGCCGACAAGCTCAGCGAAGGGCAACTTTCGGGCGTGGTGTTTTCCGATCAGGTCGCCGTCGTGTCCGGGCTGACCCAGGGTTGCTCACCCATCGGGCCACAACACACCATCACCGAATGCGATGGAAACTATGCCGTGAGCCTCGATCAACGACCGGCCCTGGAGGTATTAAAAGAGGACATTGGCGAGATCCTCGCCCGCGATCTGAATCGTATCGGTGGCTATATCTTTGCCGGTTTTCCGGTCAGCGGCAGTGATACCGGTGATTATCTGGTGCGCAATCTGCTGGGAGTCGATCCGGATCACGGGGTGCTGGCGATAGGCGATTACCTGCACAAGGGCTCGACGATGATGTTTTGTCGGCGCGATGGTCGCACCGCGGTACAGGATCTGCAACGCATGCTAGGCCACATCAAGCAACGTCTGACCGGCCCTCCAAAGGGTGGCTTGTATTTCAGCTGTATGGGTCGTGGCCAGCACATGTTTGGCGCAATATCCAAAGAGATGGAGCTGATTCGCGAGCAACTGGGGGATATCCCCCTGGTGGGATTCTACGCCAATGGTGAAATTGCCGGGCAACGCCTCTATGGTTATACCGGCGTGCTGACGCTTTTTTTATAAAGGGCACCTCTAAAAATTCACTGAAGCAGCGCTGACTGCGTTAAAAATAAGCTCAAAATGCTCATTTACTCCATGTAAACTGCGCTTTTTCGCTTGTTTTGCCTCATCATCATCTGCTTGATTGAATTTTTAGAGATGCCCTAAACTCCTATAACAGGTTTACGCGATGAAATACTCTCAACTCGGTAACACGGATCTCCAGGTCAGCCGCCTGTGTCTTGGCACCATGACCTGGGGTGAACAGAATACGCAAGATGAGGCCTTCGCGCAGATGGATTATGCCGTCGGTCAGGGTATCAATTTCTTCGATGCCGCCGAACTCTATCCCATCCCCCCCAACGCCGCGACCTACGGCCAGACCGAAACGATCATCGGCGAGTGGTTCAAAGCGCGTGGCACGCGCAAACAGATCATCCTCGCCAGTAAGGTAGCCGGACCGGCCGATGGCTGGTTGCCACACATTCGCAATGAGGCCACCCGCCGACTCGACAGAAAAAATATTGAGGCGGCACTGGAGGCCAGCCTCAAACGTTTGCAAACTGATTATCTTGATCTCTACCAATTGCACTGGCCGGACCGCAAGACCAATTTCTTTGGCAAGCTGGGTTATGTCCACCACCCCGAGGATCAACCTGTGGAGGTTGAAGAAACCCTGACGGTACTAAATGAGATCGTCAAAACAGGCAAGGTGCGACACATCGGCCTGTCAAACGAAACCCCCTGGGGGGTGATGCGCTTTATCGCCACCGCCGACCGGCAGGCCATGCCGCGCGTGGTCAGCATACAAAATCCCTACAACCTGCTGAACCGCAGCTTTGAGATCGGCCTGGCGGAGATCGCTATCCGCGAGCAGTGTGGCCTGCTGGCCTATTCGCCGTTGGGTTTCGGTGTCCTGTCTGGTAAATATGTCGGTGGCGCTCGCCCTGCCGGCGCCCGCATCAGCAACTGGCCCGATTACAACCGCTATATGAATCCGCAGGCGATTGCCGCCACCGAGGCCTATGTCAGGCTGGCCGCGACACACGGCCTCGACCCCGCGCAGATGGCCCTCGCCTTCATCAACAGCCGGTCCTTTGTGACGAGCAACATCATCGGCGCGACCAGTCTGGCGCAATTACGCTCTAATATCGATAGCCTCAATATCTCAGTGTCGGATGAAGTGTTAAATGAGATAGAGGCAATCCACCGGCAACACCCCAACCCCAGCCCGTGAGGTCCCGGCATGAACTGTTTATTTTGTAAGATCATCGAAGGCACAATCCCCGCCGATATTGTCTACCAGGATGACGATGTACTGGCGTTTCGCGACATCAATCCCCAGGCGCCGACCCATATCCTGTGCATCCCGCGCAAACACGTCAGCACCACAAATGATCTGACGGTGGAAGACGAGGCGCTGGCAGGGAAATTATTACTGACGGCGACTAAGCTGGCCAAACAACTGGGCTTCGCCGAGGACGGCTATCGGCTGGTGATGAACTGTAACGGTCATGCCGGACAGACCGTGTTTCATATTCACTTACACCTGCTCGGTGGTCGGCACATGAGTTGGCCGCCCGGCTGATTCCTGTAGCGGACTCATGATCTGGATCCCCCCGTTCAGGACACTGGCACGGTAA
>JAHEDB010000128.1 GCA_024641465.1 Chromatiales bacterium
GAATACCCCGGAGATCATCGACATCGGCCACGTCGGCGAGGTCGAGAGTATCAATGCGTCGGTGGTCGATATGCTGATGCACGGTGATTTTATCCCGGTCATCGCCCCCATCGGCGTGGGTAAGGACGGTCAGTCCTATAACATCAATGCCGACCTGGTGGCGGGTAAGATCGCCGAGACCCTCAAGGCCGAGAAACTGATGCTGCTCACCAATACCGCCGGGGTGCTGGATAAGGAAGGCCAGTTGCTGACCGGCCTGAAGGCGCAGAAGGTGCAAGAGTTGATTGCCGACGGCACCATCCACGGCGGCATGCTGCCCAAGATCAAGTGCGCCCTCGATGCGGTACTGGGCGGGGTCGGCACGGCGCAGATCATTGATGGCCGGGTGGAACATGCGATACTGTTGGAATTGCTCACCGACGAAGGGGTGGGCACCCTGATCAAGGCGTAAACCATGGCAGTCACAGAAGAAGACATCAAGACCAAACCCTCACGTCGCCAGCAGATCCTTGAGGCCCTGGCGCGGCAACTGGAGGAAACCCCCGGTGAGCGCATCACCACGGCGGGGCTGGCGCGGGCCGTGGGGGTCTCCGAGGCGGCCTTATACCGGCACTTTCCCAGTAAGGCCCGGATGTTTGAAGGCCTGATCGAATTCATCGAAGAGACCGTGTTTGGCCTGACCAATCGTATCTTGCAGGATGAGAGTTCGGCGGTGTTGCGCACCGAACGGATCATTGTCCTGGTGCTGGGCTTTGCCGAGCGCAACCCCGGTATTACCCGTCTGTTAACCGGTGACGTACTGATCGGTGAGACCGAGCGACTGCGCACCCGCATCGGCCAGTTTTATGAACGCCTGGAAACCCAGTTGAAGCAGGTGTTGCGGGAAGGGGAACTGAGCGGTGAATTAAAATGCGCCGAGCGAATTCCTGCCATGGCCAATATGCTGATCGCCTTTACCGATGGACGGCTACAGCAATTCGTCAGGAGTGGTTTTAAGCGCTCACCCACTACGATGTGGCCGGAACAGTGGTCGATGCTACGGCAGAATATACTCAGCGGGGCTTGACCTGCTTTAATTCCCGGTAGCGTTTTAGATCTGCGTCAAACTGTTTTTGTAGTTGTTTTTTATTCTCTTCCTTACCGACCAGATACTTCTCATTTTCCGAGATCTGCACTTTGACCGAGCTGATATCCTCAAGCACATGTTTGGGGACCGGGGTGCCGCCCCGTTCGTGATTGGCGGCCTGTTTTTGCAATTGCGCCAGACTACCGCTGAGGATACGCAGGTTGCCAGAGGCGATGGAGATAGTGCCATCGATGGCGGCCAGTTTCTTGTCGCGGGAGAGTAACAGGTCCTGTTCCGTGGCAAAGGTACTGAGCAGGATCATGTCCTGCCGGCGCCGTTCATCGCGGGCCTCCTGTTTTTTCGCCAGTCGCGCATCTTCCGCCAGCTGTGCCTCGGTCTTGCGCGGTTCGATGATCCTGACGACGATGCCCTGTTCATTGAGGACCTCGATGCGTTGCTGGGCATACTCGGGGGGGACGGTGTGGCTGCATTCGCGAATATGCTGTTTATTCTTCCAGCACTTGATCTGATTGGCATGACCGGTCTGCGCGGCCTGGCTCAGCGGCACGAACAGTAAGAGGTAAATCATTGTAAGAAGACTGGCTTTCAATCCCGTGATCCTTTGATAATACTTCCCGTGGAAAAGTGCACGATTATACCTAAATAAAATCCAAATAATATTCAGGATGTCCCGTGGTTGAACAGTTCCTGTTGTTCCTCATTTCGCTGTTGGCAAATGCCTTTTCTGCCTTTGCCGGGGGTGGCGCGGGGCTGTTGCAGCTGCCAGCCCTGATCTTTCTTGGTCTGGCTTTTAGTGTAGCACTGGCGACCCACAAGCTGGCAACGGTTGCGCTTGGAATCGGTGCCACATTACGGCATATCCGCGAAAAAAACCTCTATTGGCGCTACGCCCTGCTGATGGTGCTGAGTGGCGTCCCCGGCGTCATCGTTGGGGCGGGGGTGATCCTGAACATCCCGGACCGCACGGCGGTGGTGGCCCTCGGACTATTAACCGCCAGTCTGGGGATTTATTCCTGGTGGCAGCCACAACTGGGGCAGGTGGAAAAGCCACAGCATGAAGACCTGCCCGGGATGATGATTGGCGGCCTTGTGTTGTTCGGCATCGGCATCCTCAACGGCTCCCTGACCTCGGGCACCGGCCTGTTCGTCACCCTTTGGCTGGTGCGCTGGTTCGGCATGGACTACAAACGGGCCGTGGCCCACACCCTGGTGCTGGTCGGCCTGTTCTGGAACGGCAGCGGCGCCCTCACCCTCGGTTTGCTCGGTACCATCAAATGGGACTGGCTGCCTGCCCTGTTACTCGGTTCTCTTTTTGGCGGCTACCTCGGCGCCCACCTGTCCATCGTCAAGGGCAACCGCTGGATCAAGCGGGGCTATGAGACGGTGACCTTGTTGGTGGGTGTGAAGTTGATCTTCGGCTGAGGCGTGTTATTTGAGGAAAATAATTAACCGCCAAGACGCCAAGTACGCCAAGAAAATATTAGTAATTTTTAAAACTTGGCGTACTTGGCGTCTTGGCGGTTTATAATTTTTTTGATTTATTAAATACCGTATTCCTTGCGATACGCCTGCACCGTCTTGAGCAGTTTTTCCTTACCGGAATGTTTTTCCAGATAGGCGATCAGATTTTCCAGCTTGATAATGCTGACCACCGGGGTCTTGAAGGTCTGTTCGACTTCCTGGATGGCCGATAGCTCACCTTTACCTTTTTCCTGTCTGTCCAGGGCGATGACCACACCGGCGGGTTGGGCGCCTGCGGCATCGATGATCTCCATGGATTCGCGAATCGCGGTACCGGCGGTGATCACGTCGTCGATGATCAACACCTTGCCTTGTAGCGGTGCGCCGACGATGGAGCCGCCTTCGCCATGGGTCTTGGCCTCTTTGCGATTGAAGGCGAAGGGCACGTTGCGGCCGTGGTGTTCGGCGAGGGCGACGGCGGTGGCGGTGCCCAGCGGAATGCCCTTGTAGGCCGGGCCGAACAGCACGTCGAACTCGATACCGCTGTCGACGATGGCGGCGGCGTAGTACTGACCCAGTTTGGCCAGCATCTCACCGGTGTTGAACAGCCCGGCGTTAAAGAAGTAGGGGCTGATGCGGCCGGATTTGAGGGTGAATTCGCCAAAGCGCAGTACATCGCAGCTGAGGGCGAAGTCGATGAATTCCTGTTGATAGTCTTGCATGGCTAGTGTCTTTCAAATGATTGCGGGTCAGGTATGATACACGCTTTTGGGCAGAGGACTACAGACCATGCGAGTGATTACCGCCAACGTCAACGGCATTCGATCCGCCGAACAGAAGGGATTTTTTCAGTGGCTGGCCCGGCAAAAGGCCGATGTGGTCTGCCTCCAGGAGACCAAGGCGCAGGAACACCAGTTGCATGCCGAACTGTTCTATCCCAAGGGTTACCACTGTTATTACTTCGATGCCGAGAAAAAGGGCTATAGCGGCGTGGCCCTGTATTGCAAGACCGAGCCCGACAAGGTGAGCACCGGTCTTGGCTGGGCCCATGCCGACACGGAAGGCCGCTATATCCAGGCCGATTTTGGCAAGCTGAGCGTGGCCTCGCTTTATTTACCTTCCGGCTCGGCCAGCGAGGAGCGCCACGCCAATAAGCTGGATTTCATGGATCGATTTATGGAGGTGCTCAAGGCCATGCGCCATAAACAGCGCGAGTACATCATCACCGGTGACTGGAATACGGTGCACAAGGAGATCGATATCAAGAACTTCAAGGGCAACCAGAAGAACTCCGGCTGTACGCCGCAGGAACGGGCCTGGCTCGATAAGCTGTTCGATGAGGTCGGCTGGGTGGATGCCTTCCGCGTCGTGAATCAAAAGCCGGACGAATACACCTGGTGGTCAAACCGCGGCCAGGCCTACGCCAAGAACGTCGGTTGGCGCATCGACTACCACGTCATCACACCGGGCCTGCGCGACAAGGTGCAAAAGGCAAAGGTCTATAAAGACAAAAAATTCTCCGACCATGCGCCCTTGATTATCGATTACGACCTGGATTAGCCGCCTCAGGCAAACTGACTCGATCCTGGTATCGCGGTCAGGCCCAGCTTGAGCATCAGGTCCAGCAAACTGGGCGGGGAGACCGGTTTGTTGATCCAGCCGGTGGCCCCGGCGGCCTTGCCGGTCTGTTTGATGGTGTCGGTATTGGTCATGGTCAGGGCGAGGATCGGGATGTGTTCATAGCCGGTCAACTCACGCAGGGCCTTGATCAGGCTGATACCGTCCATTTCCGGCATGTGGATATCGGTAAACACCGCATCAAACCGGTATTGCCGGGCCAGTTCCAGGGCCTCATGGCCGTTGGCGGCGATCTTCACTTCATAGCCGGCGCTTGCCAGGGTGTGGCGCATCAGATGGCGAATCGAATCGGCATCGTCGACCACGAGTATGCTGGATTTATATGGCATGTCCGGACTCCTGTTTGTTGTCTCGGCGGTCCCGCAGTCACAGGATGGTAATCCCTTTGACCGTTAACTTTGCGTCCCCGGGCTTTCACCCTGGGTTAGCCCTTGTCGAAACATCTTGGACAGGATTATCGGCCAATACTGTATTAAATTTAGGGTTAATACCTGAGTGTCTTGCTTGGTCTATATCGGCTGGGACTAAATAGAGGATTTTAGCCCGGTGGCGTGGAGAGCCCTGGATTAATTGTTTTGAGTAAAATCATCGTCTTCCGTCTCGATACCGAGGTCCTTAATAATTTTGATCAGTTTTTGGGGGGCGACGGGGCGGGGGACCCACTGGTCGATATCGAGGATCTTCTCCTGTTCCTGTTCCTCGGCGGTGTAGAGCGGACTCATCGCAAGAATGGGTTTGGTGCCAAAGGTGGTGATGGCGCGTATGTGCTTGACCAGTTCGTTCCCATCCATATCCGGCAGGTGAAGGTCAACGAGGACGAGATCAAACAACTCATCCTCGATCAGTTGCAGGGCCTGTTCGGCGGTTTTGGCGACGACCACGCGGTGACCGGCATTGACCAGCACATATCGCATGAAGTTACGGGTCGATTCTCCGCCATCAATGACCAGGACCTTGCTTTTAACCTTCATGACCCTTCCCCGAACATTGGCGCTGGCCGGTCACCCGATTATCTTTATAGTTATTCATTCGCGATTACACATTCCGTTATTTGTAAATTTATAGACTAAAAATGCCCTGGTCGGTTTGGTTGTTGGGCGATGCAAGCTGGTCGTTATCAGTATTTTTCGATTGGCCGAAGATGAGCCTGCCATAAACCTCGGGGCTTATTACCGATCAGAAGATGTATCGTCAATCCGGACAATAAGTTTACGAAAAAGCCGTGCGGCCAACGCCCTTTTCCCGGAAAGCCGGTCGGTAGCAATAAATCGCCATTAGCGGGGCAGCAGTTTTTGCAAAACCGCCAGCAACTCGGCCGGCGTGATCGGCAGGCGTATCAGTCCGGAGGCCCCGGCCTCGCGAATGGCGTCTTTTTTGCCGCTTGCTTTATTGTTGGAGACCGCCAGAATAGGCGTGGTTGTATAATCCGGGTGTTTGCGTAATTTGCTGGTTAGAGCAATGCCGTCGAGCTTGGGCAGGTACAGATCGGTCAGCACGATATCGTAATTATTTTTAATGGCCAGTTGCCAGGCCTCATCCCCGTCCTTGCTTTCGGTGACGGTGATCCCCGCCTGTTGCAGGGCCTCGCGTAATAGTTCACGGGCGGACAATGAATCATCAGCCACCAGGGCGGTCAAGTTGGCCATGTGCCCTCCGGGCTTGGTTACAGGATGCACTGGGTATCGGCAATAGTCCGGCATAATTCAGGGATATTTCCCGTAATTGACAAAGCGTCACATTCAAAAAATGAGGTTTATTCAATAAGGTGTCACACAAGATCGGTTTTATCAGCCTGGGTTGTCCCAAGGCGACGGTGGATTCAGAGCGTATCCTCACCCGCTTGCGGGCCGAGGGTTATGAGTTCGTCAATCAATATGACGAGGCCGGGCTGGTGATCGTCAATACCTGTGGCTTCATCGATTCGGCCATCGCCGAATCCCTCGAGACCATCGGCGAGGCCCTGCAGGAAAATGGCAAGGTGATCGTTACCGGTTGTCTGGGGGCCAAGGGTGACATCGTGCAACAGGCTCATCCCAGCGTATTGGCGGTGACCGGCCCCCATGCCCTGGAAGAGGTGATGGCGGCGGTGCACCAACATCTGCCCGCCGAGCATGACGCCTATACCAGCCTGATCCCGCCGGGCGGTATCAAGCTGACCCCGCGACACTACGCCTATGTAAAGATTGCCGAGGGCTGTAATCACCGCTGTACCTTTTGCATCATCCCCGCGCTGCGCGGTGACCTGGATTCGCGCCCCATCGGCGAGGTGATGCAGGAAGCCGAGAACCTGGTGGAGGCAGGGGTCAGGGAACTGTTGATCGTCTCGCAGGATACCAGTGCCTATGGCGTGGACGTGAAATACAAGTCCGATTTCTGGGGTGGCCGTCCTCTCAAGACCCGTTTTCAG
>JAHEDB010000129.1 GCA_024641465.1 Chromatiales bacterium
ACCGAGGCGACGCAGGCCGATGGCGGTAATATCTCGATCCTGGTGCAACGCTTCATCTATCTCGACCACAGCGCCATCACCGCCTCGGTCAGTGGCGGGGCCGGTAACGGCGGTAATATCTTTATCGACCCGGAACTGATGGTGATCAAAAGCAGCACCATCACCGCCAATGCGCACGGCGGTAAGGGGGGCAATGTCACCATTATTGCCGGTAATCTGATCACCTCACCGGACAGCGTGATCAGCGCCTCATCAACCCTTGGCATCGATGGCGAGGTGATGATCGATGCGCCGATTCGCGACCTGGATTCAGACCTGGTGTTGCTGCCGGAAAACCTGCTGGATGCCTCCAGCCTGTTCCGCAACGATTGCGCCGCAGTCGGTGGTCGCTATAGTAGTTTTGTGGTGAGTGACGCCCTGCAGGCCGCCGGTGGTTTGCTGTCACCGGCCTATTATGTCGATGAACAGGCCATGCAATTAAGCCGGCTTGGTGATTCTCCGCGGGCGGGAGACTCATCGGAAAATACCCTGGCTTACCACCGCGTAGTGGATTTGCCCCGTGGTGGCTGTCAAACAGGCAGTCACGTATTCTGAGAAAAGTTTGCACAATAATAAGCGAGTTATCGCATGCAGTACCTAATCACGACGCTGCTGATAGTTAGTCAGTTACTTACGGCGGGTTATGTCTACAGCCAGGAGCCGGTCCAGCCCCTGCAACGACCGGCGGAAAGGCCGTTGGATGCCCCTGCGCAAAGGCAAAGGCCTGCACCTGCGATCAGCCTCCCACCCGCACCGACGATACCGGCGGACAAGTTGTCGGCGGCCCTGCGGGTCTTCGTCAAGCGTTTTAGCTTCGAAGGCAATACGGTGGTGAGCGATGCCGAACTGGCGCTGATCACCCGGCCCTATGAAGGGCGGCAGATCGATGCCGAAGAGTTACAGGCCGTGCGCCGGGCGGTGACACTCTATTATATAGATAGAGGTTATATCAATTCCGGCGCCATGATCCCCGATCAGCCGGTAGACCAGGGGGTGATTCGCCTGCGCATTATCGAGGGTCGCCTGACGGGGATCGAGGTCAGCGGTAACGACTGGCTGCGCACGGCGTATCTTTGGCAACGTATCCGCCTCGGCAGTGAACAGGTCCTGAATATCCAGGTCCTCAAGGACCAGTTGTTTATCCTGCAACAGGACCCACGCATCAGCCAACTGCACGCCCGCCTCGAACCCGGCAGCAAACCCGGCGAGAGCGTGCTACATGTCCGGGTGGTGGAGGACCATCCCTTGCAGATGTATTTCTCGGCCGATAATCACAGTTCACCGAGCGTCGGCGAGGGACGTGGCGAGCTGACCCTGCTACACAACGACCTGACCGGCAACGGCGATACCCTGAGTGGGCAATATGTATATAGCCGTGGCCTGGATAACTACGATATCAGTTATGCGTTGCCGTTGAGCGCGATGGATGACCGGATTCGATTCAGCTACACACAGGGTGAATCGAGAATTATCGAACAACCCTTTACACAGCTCGATATAAAGAATAAATCACGAACCTCAGCCCTGGCCTATGTCCATCCTTATTACCGCACCCCCGATGCGATCTATGATGTCAGCCTGCAGGTCGAAACGCGCGAGAGTCAGACCTTTCTGGGCGGGGAGCCCTATTCATTTATTGAAACTGCCGAGCAGGGCAAGACCCGGTTGAGCGTGGTGCGCCTGGTGCACAGCTGGTTACAACGTTATCCGCAACGCATCGTCACCGGCCGCTCGACCCTGTCGAAAGGCATCAACGAGCGCCGCGCCACCATCAGTGAGCAGGAACCCGATGGCGATTTTGTCAGCTGGCTTGGACAGGCGCAGTGGGTGGAGCGCTGGCCCGCCAGCCACCATGAGCTGGTGACCCGTGGCGCCTTGCAAGTCAGCGATGACCCGCTCTTACCCATGGAACAATTTTCTATCGGTGGCGCCAATACCGTGCGTGGCTACCGTGAAAACCAACTGGTGGGAGATAACGGTATCGTCGTCAGTATCGAGTATCGGATCCCGATATTTGGCGCCGCATCGGAGTACGGACGTTTTCAACTGGCCGGATTCGCCGATTATGGCCAGTCACGGAATCGGGTGACGGATGATCCAAAACCAAATGAATTGTACAGCGCCGGGCTGGGGCTGCGCTGGCACAATGGCAGTTACAGCCGCTTTGAACTGTACTGGGCCAAACCCCTGCGAGATGTTTCCGTGCAAAGCGGATCGCTGCAGGATGAGGGGATCCATCTGCGGTTTGAAACGCGGGTGTTTTAACTGCTTAATCAGATTGAAGACCCTCCATACATGTAACGAAATCCTCTCATAATCCCCCGTATTGACGCTGCCTCTTTAATTACACCAAGCGCCTGATTTTGATCGTTATTTTACGGTGTCGATCATCTTGATGTGAGCGGTGATCCGGCTGTCGAGCGCCTGTAGCAATCACTGATCGCTGCCTGTAACGCTATTTCTGTAAATTATCTATAACTCTGTTAACATACCCTGGTTTAAGTTTTTACTCATAATCAAACACAAGGAAACGAGATATGGCTTCTAAAAAGAAGACGCAAAAGATAATTGGCAGTAGTGCCGCTGAAAAAGCCGTGAATATCGCAGTCAGTAGTCTGGTGGACATGGCGACATCGACCAACAACGCAATTATTATCCTCGATAAGCAAAACAAAAAATTGGCCGCCGAAGCAAAACGCCTGGGTAAAAAGCGCATCATGTTAATGAAAAGGAAAAAGACCGCGGCAAACAAACTGAAAAAAGACGCCAGCGCGATCAACAAAAAGGACTTGAAGACGGTCGATAATGAGATTGCGGCAACCAAAAAAGAAGCGGCCAGGATCACCAGTCAAAAGACCAGCGTATCAGTCGAATTGACCGCACTTAAAGCGGTGTCTAAACGTGCAGCGGCCTATAACAAGGCAATGGGCATGATGGATCGGGTGTTAAATAAACCGAAAAAGAAGGCAAAGAAGAAAAAGTCCGCGAAAAGGACGCTTGCGCCGGTAGCAAAATTGGCCATCGTTGCCTGAGCCAATACCCACCGTCAGGTGGGTTTTTTTTCGTGTGCGTTTAACGGCAACTGTATTGAGACGCTGGCGGGTCAATCGGTATCGATAACAAGTGCGATCTGTGACAGGCACGGATGAGTGGCGCATTCACGGTTTGATTATTCAGACGGTATCTTTGCCCTTGGGATTGCGCCAGACACTGTCGCCGGGCCAGCGGGTCTCCAGATAAAGCGCCTCAACCTTCTGCCTGGCCCACGGGGTTTTGCGCAGAAATTTCAGGCTTGAGGCGATGCTAGGATCACTGGTGAAGCATTTGATCGTGATTCGCTTACCCAGCTCTTCCCAACCGTATTTTTCTACCAGGCGGGTGACAACCTGCGCCAGCGTTACGCCGTGCAGCGGGTCACGTGCCCCTGGATTGGTCATCGGCCACCCGGCTTGTCCGTATCTGGCTTGGGTTCGGCCTTTTTAACGCGGACCCGGTTGCCCGCGATATCCATGCCGTTGATATTTTTTATCGCCGCCTTGGCATCCCCCGGTTTTGGCATCTCGACAAAGCCAAAGCCTTTGGAATTGCCCGTCGCCTTGTCCATCACCAGGATGCAGGACTGTACCGTACCGAAGGGCTCAAACAGGGTGCGAAGCTCGGCCTCGGTGGTGCTGCGGGCAAGATTGCGTATCAGGATTTTCATGGGGTCACCGTGTTATCAGGGAATCTGTGGATTATAGCGCCTGTGGCGGGGTGTGAATGGGATTTTCTTGTATCAGACATTATTTAGTCGAATGAAACTTTGTCTGGTGCTCGGTTATAATTGAGAGTGCCTGTAACTCATCGGCAAATCTATTGAGGTCATCAATAATGCCCCATCGCGCCCATCTGTTTTCATTGCGAATCGGCCATGCCCTGCGTGAGAGCTTCAGGCATGAACGCTATTCGGGGCGACGATTCGGGCAAGATGTGATGGCCGGGCTGACCGTCGGCATTATCGCCATTCCGCTGGCGATGGCGCTGGCGATTGCCAGCGGCGTCGCGCCGCAATACGGACTCTATACCGCGATCATCGCCGGTTTTCTGATCCCGCTGCTCGGCGGTTCCCGCTTTAGTATCTCCGGCCCAACCGCGGCGTTTGTGGTGATCCTGTTTCCTGTTGCGCATGAGTATGGGCTGGGTGGTTTGCTGGTCGCCAGCCTGATGGCCGGCGGTATTTTGATCGCCATGGCCCTGTTGCGACTGGGACGGCTGATCGAATACATCCCTGAGTCCGTGACACTTGGCTTTACGGCGGGGATTGGCGTGGTGATCGCCACACTGCAAATCAAGGATAGCCTGGGTTTGCACCTGACCGCCGTACCCGAACACTACGTGGGAAAGGTCTGGCAACTGGTGCAGGCGCTGCCCGCCACGCACTGGCCGAGTGTGCTGGTGGCGGTGGTCACCTTTGCTGTGATGTTAGGGTGGCCGCGCCTGAAAACCGTCGTGCCGGCGCACCTGCCCGCGATACTGGCCGGCACACTGGTGGCCATGGGACTGACGGCCCTCGACCCCGCCTGGATAATCGATACCATCGGCTCGCGGTTCAGCTACACCCTGACCGATGGTTCGATCGGACATGGGATTCCCCCGGTCATGCCGGCCTTCGACTGGCCCTGGAATCAACCCGGCCCGGGTGGTACACCCATTGCGTGGGACTGGCAAACCATTTCGGATTTACTACCCGATGCCTTTGCCATCGCCATGCTCGGCGCCATCGAATCCCTGCTATGCGCGGTGGTGCTCGACGGTATGACGGGGACGCGACACAGCGCCAATAGCGAACTGTTGGGGCAGGGTATCGGCAATGTGATTACGCCGTTGTTCGGCGGTATCACTGCGACCGCGGCCATCGCGCGATCAACCGCCAACTATCGCGCCGGTGCCCAGTCACCCGTGTCAGGTATGATTCATGCGTTGGTGGTGCTGCTTGGTCTGGTGGCCCTCGGTGATGTCCTGTCTTATCTGCCGATGCCGGCGATGGCCGCCTTGCTGGTGGTGGTGGCGTGGAACATGAGCGAGGCCCCCAAGGCCCTGCACCTGTTGAAGACCGCACCGCATAATGAAGTCTGGGTATTTCTCGCCTGTTTTTCCCTCACCGTGTTGTTCGACATGGTGATCGCCATTACCGTGGGCATCATCATGGCCGCCTTGTTGTTCATGAAAGAGATCGCCGAAATGACCAGAGTGACGGATATCACGGAGAATCGGCGCGTGATCCATGAACCCCTGGCGGAGGGTTGGGTCGTATTCAAAATCAGTGGGCCGCTATTCTTCGCCGCCGCCGACCGGGTCTTCGGTGAACTATCGACGCTGTGCGATAACAAGCAGGGGATTATTCTTTATCTCGATGGTGTACCGATCCTCGATGCCGGTGGCCTGAACGCGTTGAACAAGTTCATCGCCACATGCGCCAAGACCGATACCAGGATATTTATCGCCGACCTGCAATTTCAACCACTCAAGACCCTGGCGCGGGCCAACGTCAAGCCCATCCCCAATGTTTCCGCTTTTTATTCTACGTTGAAAGAAGCCCTGGACAATGCGCTGCGGGCAAACATATAGAAATATACGTTATAACCCAAACATTCGCGGTTTCAAGGAATAACTGCAATTAATGGTCAACTGCGACGCATTTTGCCCAGAGGGTCAGCGCGGTATTTCTCCCGATGTAACGTAATATGCTGCTGTGCGCGGTAGAGCAGGTTGGCCAGCCGTTGCGGTTAACTCGCACTTGTAATGTGATGCAGTGTCGAGCGACTTGCCGGGCACGGCCGTTATAACCATGCGTTGATAGAGTCGCATCGTATTGCTACTCCGGTCAATGGTTATTCGCGCCGGACTGCTCGAACCCAGGAGGGTTCCTGTATCCCAGTAAGGCTGAGTGGTGCGAAACAGAGCGCTACCACCATACCCAACATGACAGTTCAGCATAAGATGTGTATTTGCCGCAGGCACATTGTCGAGTTCAAGCGGGACGTTTATGGTAATGTCCAAGGCATGGGCGCCAAGCGGCAGGGCCAGCAGTCCGATAAACAGATACAGGCGTTTGAGTTTATTCATATGAGTTCTCCTCAGTAAAGTTTTAGGTTTAACTAACGACTAACACCGTTAAATACGATCGGTCGGGAGTTGATGATGATTGGTGCATGGGGCAGGCTACCGGCAAACCGCAGTGGGGCGGTGTTGATCACCACCGACCCTTTATCGGTATCACCGGCAGGACTGCCTGAAAATCGTATAGCGTTGGCATTGATGACTACGGGGCCACGGACAGGGCTACCGATAAACCGCAGTGGGCTACCGAGAAACCGCAGTGGGCGGGCATTGATCACCACGGGACCACGAGTGGCGATGCCGACAAATCTCAGTGGATTGGCCTTTATCACTATGGCTTTATGCTCGGTTGTGTTGGCCGATGGTGTTTT
>JAHEDB010000130.1 GCA_024641465.1 Chromatiales bacterium
CCGGTCTGGAGCTGGATGAGGGTGCGGCCCTCAACCCCATTCATTGCAGGGGCTGGTACCGGTTGGAAGATGATGTCGACGAACGCCGCTACCGTGACTGGAAACCGGAAGGCCACGGCACCCTCAACCTGACCGACGCCATTGCCGAATCCTGCGATGTGTTTTTTTATAACCTGTCCTATAACCTGGGCATTGACCGTATCTACCAATATCTAACAGCCTTTGGCCTGGGTAAAAAAACCGGCATCGATCTGGAAGGGGAAATGAGCGGCGTGATTCCCAACAAGGAGTGGAAACGGCGTAACTACAATGAAATCTGGTATCCCGGTGAAACCCTGATCAATGGTATCGGTCAGGGATTTATGCTGACCACCCCTTTGCAGCTGGCCAGTTTTACCGCCGCCCTGAGCGAGGTCGGCAAACGGGTCAAACCCGTCATACTCAAGGCGACCCAGGACCCCATGACCAAGGCGATTCAACCCGTGGAGCCAGCGCTACTTCCCTCGGTGCACCAGATCAAACTCAGTAACTGGGAAACCATCCTGCGGGCCATGCGCAAGGTCGTGCACGGCGCCAAGGGCACGGCGCGAGGCATCAGTTACGGCATGCCCTACCAGATGGCGGGCAAGACCGGGACGGCACAGGTGTTTGGCATCAAGGAAGGGGAAAAATACCATAAGGAAAAACTCAGTAAGAAACTCCACGACCACGCCCTGTTTATCGGCTTTGCCCCATTTGACAAACCCCGTATCGCCATCTCGGTGATTATCGAAAATGGCGGTGGCGGGGGCTCGGTGGCGGCGCCGATCGTCCGTAAGGCGCTGGACTACTATTTGCTAGGAAAATCCAATGAACCTATCTCACTCAAGCAGCCTTGATTTCGGCAGTGACGGCAAACTCAGCGGTGGCGGTGGATTCCTGCAACGCATCCATCTGGATGCGCCCCTGCTGTTTGGCCTGTTAATCCTGTCGATCATTGGTCTGATCGTCCTGTATAGCGCCGGCGGCCAGGATATCGGTCTGATCCTGCGTCAGGTGCTGCGACTCCTGTTGGGCTTCATCATCATGCTGGCCATTGCCCAGATCCACCCATCGAGCCTGTCGCACTGGGCGCCGTGGATTTACGCGGCCGGGGTTCTGATGCTGATCATAGTGCTGACGCTCGGTGATATCGGTAAGGGCGCGCAGCGCTGGTTGAACCTGGGCCTGTTTCGCTTTCAACCCTCCGAGGTGATGAAAATCGCCCTGCCCCTGATGATTGCCTACTATCTGGGTAACGCCCCCCTGCCGCCACGCACATTACGCCTGTTGGCCTGTAGCATGATGTTAATTGTCCCCACCCTGCTGGTGGCCAAACAACCGGATCTGGGCACCGCGCTGTTGATCGCCTCCTCCGGCGTATTCGCGCTGTTTCTGGCCGGGATTCGCTGGCGCCTGATCATTTCCATGCTGATCCTGCTGGCCGCCGCTACACCTTTTGCCTGGCATATGATGCACGACTATCAACAACGCCGGGTGCTGACCTTTATCAACCCGGAGACGGATCCCCTCGGTGCCGGCTATCACATCATCCAGTCGACCATCGCCATCGGTTCCGGCGGTGTGTATGGCAAGGGCTGGTTGAACGGCACCCAGTCACATCTGGATTTTCTACCCGAACGATCCACGGATTTTATTTTTGCGGTACTGAGCGAAGAGTTTGGCCTGATCGGCGTGCTACTATTATTAGCAGTGTATTTATTTATAACGGCACGCGGCCTGTTGATCGCATCGCAGGCACAGGATACCTTCACACGCTTACTGGCCGGCAGCCTGACCCTGACCTTCTTCGTATATATTTTTGTCAACATCGGCATGGTCAGCGGGCTAATGCCGGTGGTCGGGGTCCCCCTGCCGCTGATCAGTTACGGCGGCACCTCCCTCGTCACCATTATGGCCGGTTTCGGGATCCTGATGTCGATTAAGACCAATCGCAAGCTGGTCGGTTAGCTGGATAAAGTGGAAATGATTCAAACAAAATTTATAAAGTACTGTCTGTTCGCCCATCTCGCCCTGTGGTCATTCAGCCCTGCCCAGGCCTCCACCCAGGCGGTCGATAAGCAGGAGATACAACGCTTTATCGATGAAATGGCCCGCCAGCACAAATTCAAACGCGATGAGTTGCAGGGACTGCTCGATAACGCCCATATCCATCAAAGCATCCTCGATGCCATCTCGCGCCCGGCTGAGGCCAAGCCCTGGTATAAATACCGCACCATCTTTCTCAATCCCGCGCGCATCAACGGCGGCGTCAAATTCTGGAACGATAATGCGCTGACCCTGAAAAAGGCCAGCGAGCAATATGGCGTCCCAGCGGAGATCATGGTGGCCATCATCGGCGTCGAAACCCGCTACGGCCGGCACAAGGGCACCTTCCCGGTCATCGACTCGTTGGCCACCCTGGCCTTTGCCTATCCGCCGCGCAGTGAATTCTTCCGCAGTGAATTAAAACAATATCTGCTCATGACCCGCGAAGAAAAGATCGACCCCCTCAAACAACTGGGGTCCTATGCCGGTGCCATGGGCATGCCGCAATTCATCTCCAGCAGTTTCCGCAGTTACGCGGTGGACTTTGATGGTGACGGCTACCGCGACCTGTGGAACAACCCGGCGGATGCCATCGGCAGCGTGGCGAATTATTTCAAACGGCACGGCTGGAAAAAAGACCAGCCGGTGGTGGCATCCGTCACCACGAAGGGAAAAAAATACAAAAAACTCATTGGCGCCAATCTCAATCCGAGTTGGTCATACCTCAAGCTCCGCCAGCACGGTGTGCATTTTAAGAAAAAATACCCGGCAGATCTGAAAGGCGTGCTGCTCGAACTCGATTCCGGGACCAAACAGCCGGAATACTGGGTCGGTTGGCAAAACTTTTACGTGATTTCGCGGTATAATCACAGTGCGCATTATTCCATGGCCGTTTATCAACTGGCACAGGAGATACGTAAACAGCGCTAGTCTTTTAATTATCAGCAACTGTAACTATCATGCCACGCAAAAATATTAAGACCCTTGCCTGTATTCTCACCCCCCTGCTGCTCTCAGCCAGTTGTACCTCCTCCCGCTATGCCATGCGCGAGGACCGTGCCCCACAGGGTGAGATCGATGTCAGCAACATTTCCGATGCCGTACCGCGCGCCGAGCCACGCAGCAAATATGGAAATCCCGTCTCCTATGTCGTCAGCGGTCGCAAATATCATGTTATGCAGACCGCTGAAGGCTTTCGGCAACGTGGTATCGCCTCCTGGTATGGCAGCAAATTCCACGGCCATCGCACCTCCAGTGGCGAGCCCTATAATATGTACCACATGACGGCGGCGCATAAGACCCTGCCCCTGCCAAGCTATGTCAGGGTCACCAATCTTGAGAATCATCAGAGCATCGTTGTGCGGGTCAATGACCGCGGCCCTTTTCATGAAAACCGCATTATCGATTTATCCTACGCCGCGGCCAAAAAACTCGAGATCACCGGCCAGGGCACCGGCATGGTGGAGATCACCTATATCGATCCACGACAAAAACCCGCCAGGGCCCGTGTCGCCGCCATCGGCAATAAATCGGCCAATAAACACACCTCCGACAAGGAAACGGCCGCCAAAGAAAAGGTTCCATTACGCATGTATCTGCAGGTAGGCGCCTTTGCCGATCGCAGCAATGCCGAGCAATTGCGTGAACGTGTTGCCGGTATCCTGGCAAATGGTGAAATCAATACCGGCTATAATATAGAAAACAAACTCTACCGCGTGCGGATCGGCCCACTGGCCAGTGTCGATGAGGCCGACAAACTGGTTGAGAAACTCACCAAATCGGGTATCGACGAACCCAGTATTGTGATCGATTAACTATCGCCTTGCTGATCTCAGCAAACATTCTAATTTCTAATACAGGTAACTTTTGACAATGACTTACAGACACATAAACGGCCTGCTGCTAAGCATATTGCTGGCATTATTTACCTTCACCACCCATGCCGCTGTCGAGCTGGTTCCCGCCCCACCCAATATCAATGCCAAGGCCTATCTGTTGATGGATTTTCACAGTGGCCGCATCCTGGCGGAACAGGATATCGATAAACGGATCGAGCCTGCCAGTCTGACCAAACTCATGACCGCCTATGCCGTGTTGTACGAAATCAAGAATGGCAGCATCAAACTGGATGATGAGGTCAAGATCAGTGAAACCGCCTGGCGCATGAAGGGCTCGAGGATGTTCGTCGAGGTCAATACCCGCGTCCCGGTCAAACAGCTGATGATGGGCATGATCGTTCAGTCCGGCAATGACGCCACCGTCGCGCTGGCCGAGCACACCGCCGGTAGTGAGGACGCCTTCGCCAGCCTGATGAACAAGCATGCAAGCAATCTGGGCATGGTCAACACCAATTTTACCAACAGCACCGGCTGGCCAAATCGCAATCACTACACCACGGTGCGTGACCTGTCGATCCTGGCCCGCGCCATGATCCGGGAGTTCCCCAAGTATTATCCCTGGTACAGCACCAAGGAATTTACCTACAACAAGATCACCCAGAGCAACCGCAACCTGCTGTTGTGGCGTGACGAACGGGTCGATGGCATGAAGACCGGCCACACCGATTCCGCCGGTTTTTGCCTGATCACCTCGGCCAAGGAAAAGGCCATGCGCCTGATCACCATTGTCGCCGGCACCAACTCCGAGAATGCCCGCGCCCGCGCCAGCCAGAGCCTGCTCAACTACGGGTTTCGTTTTTACGATACCTTTCTTTTTCAGGGCAGCGATGAACCCGTCACCGTGTCCCGTCTGTGGAAGGGTGAGAGTGACAAGCTGCCGCTGGGCCTGACCGAACCCTTGTTCATCACCACCCCGCGGGGCATGAAGGACAAGGTGGTCAGCGAAATCAAACTGGATGATGAAACCATTACCGCGCCGGTCAGCAAGGGCAAACGCTACGGTCAGATCGAGATCAAACTGGGCAACAAGGTCATCGCCCAGCGTCCCCTGGTCGCCATGCAGGACATTGCCAGCGGTGGGCTGTTCTCGCGTACCATTGACTACGTCATGATGTGGTTCAATTAAGCGGCGCAATTTGCCGCTAGCCGATGTCTGAGCCAATTCCATGCCTGAGCAAATCGTCTTCCTCAATGATGAATTTCTGCCGCTGTCGCAGGCCAAAGTCTCCGTGCTGGATCGCGGCTTTGTGTTCGGTGATGGGGTGTATGAGGTCATCCCGGCCTACGGCGGCCAGCTGTTCCGCATCGATGAACACCTGCGCCGCCTGCAGGACAGCCTGGATGCTATTCGCCTGCCCAACCCACATGACCGCTCGCAGTGGCTGGCAATCCTCAACCGTCTGCTGACACAACACGGCGGCGACGACCAGTCGGTCTACCTGCAACTCACCCGTGGCGTGGCGCCGCGCGACCACGCCTTCCCGAAACATATCCAGCCGACGGTGTTTGCCATGGCCAATCGCATGGAGCCGACCGATCCGCAATATTTGCAACAGGGTATCGCCGCGGTCAGTCTGCCGGACAGTCGCTGGCAACACTGTAATATCAAGGGCATCTCCCTGCTGGCCGGTGTGCTGCTGCGCCAACAGGCCGAGGATCAACAGGCCATGGAGGCCATCCTGATCCGTGACGGACAGGTCACCGAGGGGGCGGCCAGTAATATCTTTATCGTCGAGCAGGGCGTGATTAAAACACCGCCCAAGGGACAACACCTGCTACCCGGCATCACCCGCGACCTGCTGGTCGAACTGGCACAGCAAAACCAGCTGGCCGTCAGCGAGACCACCGTCAGTGAACAGGCGCTGCTAGCGGCCGATGAAATCTGGCTCAGCAGTTCCGGCCGCGAACTGCTGCCCGTCACCACCCTCAATCATCGCCCGGTGGGGACAGGCAAACCCGGCCCACTGTGGCAAACGATGTATACTCTGTTTCAGGCCTGCAAGGCGCAGCTGCGCAAACCCGCCTGACATCGGAGCCCATCATGACCGACGACACCCTGCTCGAATTTCCCTGTGATTTTCCCATCAAGATCATGGGTGACAATAATGCCGAATTTGAGGCCGAGATCATCCGTATCGTCCGCCAGCATGTACCCGACCTCGGTGAAGGGGCCGTCCGCCAACGCCCCAGTGGCAAGGGTAATTATCTGTCTATCACGGTCACCATTCGTGCCGAAAGCAAGACCCAGCTCGACGCCCTGTATCGGGAACTGACCGCCTGTGTGCTGACCAAAATGGTTCTCTAACACAGTAACAATGCCGACACCGATGAGCCGCCCACTTGCCGACCATGGCCTGATCGTTCGCGACCTGGGCCAGCGTGACTACACCCCGGTGTGGCGCGCCATGCAGACCTTCACCCAACAGCGCCGACCCGGCAGCCCGGTTGAGATCTGGCTGGTGCAGCACCCGCCGGTGTTCACCCTGGGGCTGAACGGCAAATCCCACCACAT
>JAHEDB010000131.1 GCA_024641465.1 Chromatiales bacterium
CGCTCGATATCGATCCAGTGCTGACTGACCAGGGTGCGGCCGTCACGCTGCGCGGTGATCTGCCATTTCTCGGCCTCTCGCCCCTGCAATTTTTCGCTGCCGAGTTTTTTGCAGCGCGTATCCGGCACACCGGCACAGGGATTAAAATTCTTTTGTTGAGTAGCCGCCGGCGCAAGTGGCGGCAGGCCGTTTTGTTCCATATAGCGGTGCTGTTGCGGTATCAGCATCACACGCCGGCCCTGTTCGGGGAAGACGATCTCTACCTGTAATTGATTGTTGTTATTCGTTTCGGTGCGCACCGCCTTACTGCTGACATACATCTGCGCCTGCATGGTCGGGCGCTGTGGCGCACTCTGTACGGCCTCGGCCGAAAACTCCACCTTCTCGCCCACGGCATGGGCAAGCCCGGCCACGGCCAGCAAGGCCGTCGTCATAACTATTCTGGTGTCGCGATCTAACATTCACTCACCCCTGACATCTCTCGTGATCGATAAAGATCCGTTTCATAGTGGAGGCCGTGCACGTCCCTGTGCGGCGTCCGTTAGTACAATTACTTCTTCTTTTCTGCAGGTGGTGCAGGCGGCGCATAACCATAAGGGGCAGGTGGCGGCGCATAACCATAGGCAGGTGGTGGCGGTGCATAACCATAGGCGGGTGGTGGCGCATAACCATAGGCGGGTGGTGGTGCATAGCCATAGCCAGGGGCATAACCAGGCGCATAGCCATAGCCATAACCATTGCCGTTACCGTAACCGTTGCCATAACCGTTACCGTTACCATAACCGTTACCGTAACCATCACCGCGGCCATAACCGTTACCGCGCATGCTGAAGTTCATATCGCCCCAGCCGTCGGTCATACCGTTACCATTGCCCCAGCCGTTGCCGTTGCCATAGCCGTTGCCATTGTTCCAACCGTTCCAGGGACCGCCGCCGCCCCAGGGTCCCCAGGCATTGGCAGAAGTTAGTGGTAAGGCAGCCGCGCCAACCAGTGCTGCAGCGGCTAATACTTTGCTCAGTTTTTTCATATCGTTTCCTCCAGACAAAAACGAAGTTTTTTGCATTGCATGTAAACATGCTCCACTGCACTCTCATGGTTAGACAAGTAATGATGAATCGAGAGTGCGCTACTCATCACCACCGGGCAAAACGTCATGGGCAAAAACAACTGTCCACTTCCTTTTATACCCAAACAACTTTTAAACCCGTCTACCAGGCGCCCATCGGCCAGTTCAAACCGCCCGGCCGACCCGGATACACCCCGTAGGGATAAGCACCCGGCACGGTCGGCGTCAGCAGGGGTGAAACCCCATACGGATAGGTCAGTCCCGGTGCGACCACGGGGGGCGCATAACCAAACCCAAGCCCCGGATAGACCGGCGCGGCCATCCCGGCGTAGGGATTCAGGCCGTAGGCGGGATACTGTTCATAGCCAGGATTGCGTCGATACTCCGGCCGCGCTTGCTCGCGGTAAGAGCGGGCGCGCTCCTGTTGGCGACGTGACTTGCGCGGCGGTTCGCCCCACGGCCGGGTAGCCTCTGGCACATCGAACAACATGCTGCTGTCATGCGCCCAGGGGTTGTCCTGCCGGTCACGCCGGTCGCGATAACCATAGCCATAGGCGCGGTCATCATCACGCGGCGCCTGGCGAACCACGGACGACCAGCGTGATGGCCAGCGATCCGGCGAATAGGTCAGCGTCCCGCCACGCCATTCGGCGTCGGCCCAGGTAATCGATGTCAGTCCCCAACCGATCAGGCTGACAAAACCCACCCACTTGATAGAGATGCCTGTTTTCATCACGCTTATTGCCTCTTTGTCCTGTTGTTATCTGCGTCCCTGATTCCAGGCCGCACCGGGATCATATCCCCAGGGTGCGATATAGGCCGGGGGCGGTGGATAGCCATAGCCATAATTGCCCGCGGGGGGTGGCGGTGGCGCCCAGGCGTTCGGCTGCGCGGTCCATTCCGGGCGTTGCGGCCCGGCCGGGTACTGCGCTGCGGGCTGGCGCTGGGCCCATTCCGGCGCCTGAGCCCATTCGGGACGCGGCTGTGGTTGTGGGCGTTGCTGCGCCCATTCAGGCCGCTGCGCAGGTTCCGGACGTTTGGCCCACTCGGGGCGTTGTGGCGGTTCCGGACGCTTGGCCCTGTCGGGTTGCTGTGGCGCGGCGGGACGCTGCGCCCATTCAGGCCGCTGCGCGGGTTCCGGGCGTTTGGCCCACTCGGGACGCTGCTGTGCTTGCGGGCGTTGTTGCGCCCACTCAGGACGTTGCGGTGCTTGCGGGCGTTGTTGTGCCCATTCAGGACGCTGCTGTGGTTCCGGGCGTTGTTGTGCCCATTCAGGACGCTGCGGTGCTTGCGCAGGTTGCGGACGTTGAGCCCAATCGGGTTGTTGTGGCGCTGGCGGCTGTTGTGCCCATTCAGGGCGTGGCGGTGCCTCCGGTCGTGGCGCCCAGGCGGGCGGCTGCATTGCGGGTTGCGTCATTTGACCCGGCCCCTGCTGCCAGGGTGGCGGCGCCATGTTGGCCTGGGGATAAAGCGGCGCGTTGGCCTGTGGTGTCACCCCGGGAGTGGGTTGAATAGAACGATACGGTCCGGGCGGGGGTGGCGGCATCGTCGCGGCGGGCTTCGCCTTGTCATTGCCGGTCGACGATGACACGCTACTGATGCCACTGCCGATGGCGATTCCGAGTCCTACCAGCATGATCGATTTGAATAGGGAATTTTCTTTCATAACACCACCTTTGTCCTGGTTTGTCTTGTATCAGTCAGTGAATACGTCATTTAGCCGATCTCTCCGCCTGGATTATCGAGGTCGGTCTTGAGGCGTATACCCCGGCGTTTCTGGCTCTTTTTGGCGACCGTCGTCGGCGCCGCGACTGGCTCGTCCGCTACTGCCGCCGCCTCAGCCACCACGCTCGGCTGTGACGGGGCAACCGCAGGCCCGGCCTGACGGCGAGATCTTTTCTGTGGCGTTTTTTTCTTCAGTACCGGATGCAGGGTCACCGCAACCGCGCTGTTATCGGCCGTGGCCTGTGCCTGCACCGCAGGCTCACCGCTCATCGGTGGCACACCTGCATCACCGCCCTGGGAGGTCGGCGGTGCAGACCCACTCCCGCCGCCCGGACCTGCGGAGGGGCCAGCCGGACCGGCCGGGCCAGCCGGCGCCGGTGGTTCCGGTCGCTGGAAACGTTTGAGGAAACCATCCAGCGCCATGCGCGCCATGATGTAAAACATGCGCACGATGTAGAACAACCACATCGCACCACTGATCAGCTTGCTCCACACCACCAGCCACACCGGCAACCCAGAGGCTGCGGTCGGTTCGGCGGTCTTGGCCTGCGTTACGGGCGGTTCGCGATCCAGCAGGATATAAAACTGCTTGCTGGCGCTGATACAACCGAGCGGGATCACCACCAGGGTCAGGACCGTGGCCACCGCCGCACCGAACAGCAGGCTGACGGCCATGCCCTGGAAGATCGGGTCGGACAACAGGGTACCGGCACCGGCCATCAGCGCCAGTGAGGTGATAAAGATCGGCCGCATGCGGGTCTGACCGGCGGCAATCACGGCTTCCTTAATCGCCTGGCCCTGCTCTACTTCGTGCTTGACGAATTCCACCAACAGAATGGAGTTGCGCACGATGATCCCCGCCAGGGCGATAAAACCGATCATCGAGGTGGCGGTAAACTCCGCGCCTACCACCCAGTGACCGGGGATGATGCCAATCAGGGTCAGCGGGATCGGCGCCATGATCAGACCGGCGAGTTTGAAGTTTTTGAATTCCCAGACGATCAGGCCGTAGATCAGCAACAGCGCCGCCATAAAGGCGATGCCCATGTCGCGGAAGGTCTCGTAGGTCACCGTCCACTCGCCGCCCCATTCAAAGCCGGTCTTGTCATCCTCGGCGGGCGGACCGATCAGGCCCTGCGGCATGCCGGTGATCTTCACCCCATCGGGGGTGGTGTAATTTGCCAGCATGTCCTCGACCTTATACATGCCATAGATGGGCGCCCCCAGGCGGCCTTCCATTTCGCCGGTGACGTACTCCACGCCGCGCAGGTCCTTGTGGAAAATGATCGGCTCTTCCGGTTTTTTGGTGAAGTGACCCAGTTCCGACAGCGGCACAGTCTGGCCCTGCGCGGTGCTGATCGGCAGGTTCTTGAGACGGTGGATCTGCGAGCGGATGGTCAACGGCACCTGCAACACGATGTAGGTCGGCTCGCGCACCACCTGACGTTTGATATCGCCCAGTTGATAGTCCCCCATCGCCATCACCAGGTTCTGGTTGATGGTGTCGACCGACACGCCGTAACGCACGGCCTTTTCGATATCCACCTCGAAGCGCCAGTAATCGTAGGGCTGGGCCATGTAGTTATCGACATCGACGATCCCCTCGGCCTGCTCGAACATGCGGGTCATATCACTGGCGACCTGGCGACGGGTCGCGGCGGTCGGGCCATAGATCTCCGCCACCACCGTCTGTAACACCGGCGGACCGGGGGGCATTTCCACCGACTGGATACGCACGCCGGTGGCCTTGATATCGGGATTGCTTTCGATCAGCTTGTTCAACAGGTGACGGGCCTCGACGGCGATCTCGTGACTGCCGCGTTTACGCTCCCGCTTGTCGAGCAACATCACCTGGATATCCGCCTCCCAGGGTTGCTGGCGTAAATAGTAGTGACGCACCATGCCGTTGAAATTGAACGGTGAGGCGGTGCCGGAATAGGCCTGTAGGGCCGTTACCTCGGGGATATTGCGCAACTCATCGGCAAAGCGATTGGTGATGTTGGTGGTCACCGGCAGGGCCGTGCCCTCCGGCATGTTGATCACTACGTTAAACTCCGGCTTGTTGTCGAAGGGCAACATCTTCACCGTCACGGTGTTGGTATAAAACAGGGCGCAGGCCAGAAAGGTCGCGCCAATCAAACCGAACAGGAAGATCAAACCGAGCTTGCGGTTATTGCACAGCGGCAGCATGCAGGGCTGGTAGTACCTGCCGATGGCCGCGCGTAGCTTCTGTTCGCGCTTCTCGGCCTTGGCCAGGGCCGCCAGTGGCGGCCGCACCCGCATCGCGAACCAGGGGGCAAACACAAACGCGGCGATCAGCGAAAAGAACATCGCCGAGGAACCCAGCACCGGGATCGGCCGCATATAGGGACCCATCAGGCCGCTGACAAAACCCATCGGCAGCAGCGCCGCGATCACGGTGAGGGTGGCGAGGATGGTCGGGTTACCCACTTCGCGCACCGCATCAATGGCAATCTCGACACTGGTCTTGCCCGCATCCAGCCAGCGGCGAAAGATATTCTCCACCACCACCGTGGCGTCATCCACCAGAATACCGATGGAGAACACCATGGCGAACAGGCTCACCCGATCGATGGTGTAATCGAGCACCCAGGCCGACCAGACCGTGATCAGGATGACGATCGGGATAATGGTGATCACCACACTCGCGGCGCGCAGGCCGAGACCGATCATGCACAACACGCTCACCGCCACCGCGGCCTCGAACAGGGCGGTGAGTAATTCGTTGACCTTGTCGTTGGCAGTCTTGCCGTAGTTACGGGTGATCTCCACCTCGACGTTATCGGGGATATGAGTCCCTTTCAGACTGTCGAGCTTGGCGAGAATATTATTGGCCACCGTCACGCCATTGGTATCCAGCTTCTTGGCGATGGCGATGGTCACGGCCGCTTCACCATTGGCCGGCTGACGACTACGTGCATCGGCGGCGCCGGTGTAATAGGTTACGACCTGGGTGGTATCTTCCGGCGCCTGAAACACATAGGCGACGTCGCGCACATAGATCGGCGCACCGTTGTGCACCCCCACCACCAGCCGTGAGATCTCCTGCGCGGTGTGTAAGAAGGCGCCGGTATAGACGGTAAACGCACTATTGCCGCCTTCGATGGAACCTGCCTGCTGCTCGGCATTGGCGGTCTGAATGGTGCGGGCCAGTTGGCTGAGACTGATACCAAAGCCGCTCAGGCGCTCGGGATAGGCCTCGACATGGATCTGTTCGCGGCGCCCGCCGATCACCGAGCCCTTGCCGGTATTGGGCACTTCTTCCAGACGCTGCAACACGTCGAATGCCAGGGTGCGCAGATTGCCGTCATCGACATCACGCGACCAGAGGGTAACGGTCACCACCGGCACGTCATCGATGCCGACCGGTTTCACCAGCGGCATGCTCACCCCGGGAGGCATGTGATCGAGATTGGATTGCAGCTTGTCGTGCACCTTGACGATAGACGCGCCCAGCTCTTCACCCACCTTAAACTGCACCGTGACCATACTGGTGCCGCGACGGGTGGCGGAATAGACGTGCCGTACGCCGGGCAGCTCACTCATGATCCGTTCCAGCGGCTCGGTAACCAGACTGGTGACCTGCTCGGCGGAGGCGCCGGGATATTGCACAAAGACATCCACCATCGGGACGGAGATCTTCGGGTCTTCCTGACGCGGGG
>JAHEDB010000132.1:0-4394 GCA_024641465.1 Chromatiales bacterium
CTGGCCTGGTCACTGAAGGCCAGTTGCGATGATCTGAATACCGGTAAATTTCTGGTCGCGACCATCGGCCAGTCACTCTCGCCGCTGTGGTTTCCCGCCCTGCTGTTTCTGGCCGCATCGTTGACCTCGTTCGGCACGGGCACCAGTTGGGGCACCATGGCCATCCTGATCCCAACCGCCATCCCCGTCGCCTTTGCCCTGGATGGGAATCAATATGGCCTGATTACGATGATCAGTCTGGGTGCCGTACTGGATGGGGCCATTTTCGGCGACCATTGTTCGCCGATCTCTGACACAACCATCATGAGTTCCATCGCCAGTGCCTGCGACCACCTGCACCATGTCAAAACACAAGTAGTCTATTGCCTGGCCGTGGGCCTGACGGCATTACTGGTGTGTTATCTGCCGACGGCGGCCGGTTTTCCCGTATTACTAAGCTACGCTGTCGCCATCATGTTGTTAGTCATCACACTGCGGCTATTGGGTAAACGAGCTGAAGATACACTTTGATCCATTACAATCAAATCCGCCTATTACCGAAATGAGAGGACGGCAAAAAATTCATATCACCAGTCGATAGAAGCTTTTACAATATAAGTAAGTCATCACAGTTAATAACATGATCGTCTTACACTACTCCACTCAACAGCTCGTAGCCTGTCAGCGTTTCAATCTTCTATATCGGCAATATCGATTTGTCCCACTAAAGCTCACTCTCCAGACGCCTACATGACATTGCCCTTGGATGATATCCAACTATAATCGTTAGATATTTATAATATCTATCAAACATAAATAACAATAAATTAAATCCTTACCTCATGATTAACGGGATGGACGCTTGGATAGGGAAAGTACTTTCGAGAATCTGGTACAAGATGTCCTGGAGACCATGGGCATCACACCGGATGATGTCGCCCATCGCAAGGATTACCTTGAACTGACCAGTGCCGATCTGGTTGTTTTAAAAAAACTCCAACCAACCCTCCAATCAGTCCATCACGAATTGATGCGGCGTTTTTATGAACACCTGTTGAGCTTTCCCCATACCGCCGACTTCCTCAAAGACCCACAGACAATTGCACACCTTGAAAAACAGCAGGCCAAGTACTTCACCGCCCTGTTGAGCGGAGAATATGACTGGGATTACGTACTGGACCGCTTGCGTGTCGGGGTCGCGCACCATCAAATCGGTCTGGAGCCACGCTGGTATTTCGGTGCCTATAGTAAATACCTTTGCACCCTGTTGCCTGAGATCTGGATGGCCTCGGAGCAAAATGCCGAATTGACTGTCGCCGCCGTCCAGGCCCTCCTCAAGGTGGTGTTCCTTGATATCGAACTGGCCATCGAGACCTACATGCGTGCCGACCGGAATGAAATCGAGACGCTAAAGGAGTATGCCGAAAACCTGATCTGTAATGTGCCTTCGGGGTTGGTGGTGCTAGACCGTCAGCTTAACGTGTTATCGGTCAATCGTTTTATGGATCGACTCTTCACTGAAGACCATGAGGTGTTAAAAGGCCGTTCGATCGATGAGATCTTCCCTGACTCCGGTCTGCGGGATCGCGCCAATGAGGTCATGTCGAGCCTGCGCGGTCAACGCGGGATTGTCATCCCGCGCAATGATATCCATGGCGAGGAACGCTATTTTGAGTTCAGCATCCTGCCCATGCTGGCATCGGACAATCGGGAGCCATTAGACACCAAGGCAAAACTGTTAATTATTATCGAAGACATGACCGAACAGGAACTGCTGCGGGCCCAGACCATCGTCGCGGATCAACGGGTACGAGCCATTATGGATAATGTCGCGGATGGCATCATCACGATTGATGAAAAGGGACTGGTTGAGTCCTACAATGCCGCCGCCGAACGACTGTTTCAGTACCCGGCCAACGAGGTCATCGGCAGGAATGTCAAAATGCTGATGCCCGAACCCTACCGCAGTCAGCACGACTTCTATCTTGAGCGCTATCACAACTCGGGGGAGCAGCGCTGTATCGGCCTGGGTTTTCGTGAGGTGGAAGGCCTGCGCAAGGATGGCAGCTATTTTCCGATGGACCTGTCGATCAGTGAGATACACCTTGGGAAGGGTCACTACTATATCGGCATCGTGCGCGATATCACCCAGCGGAAGGATGCGGAAATGGAAATGGCCAAACTCTCCCAGGCGATTGAACAGTCCGCTGATTCGGTGATGATCACTGACCGCAACGGCATTATCGAATACGTCAATTCCGGTTTTGAAACGATCACCGGATTCAAACGCCAGGACATCATCGGCAAGACTCCGAATATCGTCAAGTCGGGAGAAATGGAAAAGACCTTTTATTTACAGCTATGGGAATCACTCAAACAGGGCAATATCTTCCGCGATGTGTTCGTTAATAAACGCAAGGACGACACTATCTACTATGAAGAAAAGACCATTACCCCGATGCGCAATGCCCAGGGCAATATCACCCATTACATATCTTCCGGCAAGGACATTACCGATCGCATGCGCACCCATGAGCGACTGCAATATCTTGCCCATCATGACATTCTTACCGGCCTGGCCAATCGTCTGTTGTTCACCGACCGGCTCGCCCAGGCGATCAAGAATGCCAATCGCAGTGGCGGGCGTCTGGTCTTGATATATCTGGACATCGACCGCTTCAAAAATATCAACGACACCCTGGGCCACGCCGCCGGTGACACCCTGTTACGGATTATCGCCAAAAGACTACAGCGTGTAATACGTGAAAACGATACCCCGGCCCGCCTCAGCGGTGATGAATTTGCGGTGTTACTGAGCGGTATCATTGATATCAATGTCATCCCCGGTATTGTTAACAAACTACTGTTTGAAATATCCCGCCCCATTGAGCTCGATGATAACGAATTATTTATTACCGCCAGCATCGGTGTCGCAGTCTATCCGGATGACACGCAGGAACCCTATACCCTGCTAAAACATGCCGACACGGCCATGTATCACACCAAACAAAGCGGACGCAATGGCTATCAGTTTTATACATCGAATATGAATGTCATGGCCAAGGAACAGCTGGTGCTTGAAAACCAGTTGCACCGCGCCCTGGAACGCAATGAATTCGAGGTTCACTTTCAACCACAATATGACATCCAGAGTGGACATATCTGCGGCATCGAGGCCTTGCTACGCTGGCGTCATCCAATTCATGGCATGTTACCGCCGATCAATTTCATTCGCCTGTTGGAAGATACCGGCTTGATCATCCCGATAGGTGACTGGGTACTGAACACCGCCTGTACCCGCTACAGTCGCTGGCTGGAACAGGGCTTCGATATCCCCAAACTGGCGGTGAATGTCAGTCCGCGGCAATTCTCCAACGAACATTTTGTCAACAGCGTCAATCAGACCCTGCGGGATACCGGGATACCGGCGCACAAACTGGAGCTGGAGATTACCGAGTCCACACTCATCGAGGAAAAACATACCAACTTCAATGCCGTGCAGGAATTGCACCAGGCCGGGATACGCATCGCACTGGATGACTTTGGTACCGGTTATTCATCACTCAGCTATCTGCGTCAGTTTCCGATACGGACACTGAAGATTGATAAATCTTTCGTCAAACAGGTACCGGAGAATTATGATGATTGTGTGCTGGCACGCACCATTATCGCCATGGGACAAAATCTCAACCTGCATGTCATCGCGGAAGGTGTGGAAACCCGGGAACAACTGAACTTCCTCAAACAACTGGGTTGTACCTCGGCACAGGGTTTCCTCTACAGCCCGGCGATCCCTCACGACCTGTTCACCATGGACTTTGTCCACAGCGACATTCACTAGTCCGATCTTGCCTTCACCAGACTAATAGTAATTGCCTTCGGTTCGATCACGCAGGCATCACGACACAACCCGCAACCCGTGCACAGGGTATCATCAATGATGGGACGCTCACTCTGCCAGTGCAGGGCCCCTGGCACCGGGCAATAACCGTTGCAGGCGCCACACTCCGGGCCGAGATAGGGCAAACAGGATTCGATGTTGATCGATGCCTTAGCCAGCCTCGGCCACGGTTTGTCCTGTGTTTCAGCCGGTAACTTTAAGGCCCCGGGTTCACATGCCTGCACACACGGCCAGTCATCACACAGATGGCAGGCCTTGTTTAACAGATCCAGTGCAGGGGTCTTCACCACATCCGGTCCCAATCGCGCCGCGAGTGGAAAAATCACATCGTGTGGACAGGCCTCGATACAGGCATCACAACGGCTACAGGCGAGCAGAAATTCCAGTTCCGGCAGGGCAAACGGCGGACGGATCCAGTTGACGCGCCTTGCGACTTTGTCATCGACGTGTTTGACCGCGGTCTCGCCGACCTTGCCTATACCACGCCGAAAAAATTCTCGTCTGTCCATAAGAT
>JAHEDB010000132.1:4494-6429 GCA_024641465.1 Chromatiales bacterium
CCGATATTTACCGTCACACGGCTGCGCATTTTTACAATATTAAGACTTGTCATGCGATGTTGTAATATCCGCACCGCGAACCAGAAACCCAGCACCATCAGCCCGGCCTGTAGACCATTCAACACCTCCTGCGAGATCAGCGGTGACATGTGTCGCAGGTGTATCTCATGCGTGCTGAACGGCAGGGTGTTGAGGCCGAGGGGATTGATAAACACCTCGGTGATACCCCGGCTCTCGCGCATCAGGTGATTAAGGTTATGGGCCAGGTGATAGCCAAAGGCCAGCGGCAGAAATGGCAGGCCGAACAGGGCAAACAGCCGTTTGAACTCCAGCTCCTGGCCTCGCAACAGTCGCTGAGTGGCTTTGACAAGCAGGGCAAAGATCGACACCGGGATGATGATACTCAATAACATGCCGCTACTGAAGCTCCACAGCAATTGACCGGAGTCGCCGATGGCCCTGGCCCACTGACTGACCCAGGTCTGCCAGGCGGGCAACATGGTCATGCCGTGAAAACTGGTCAGACACACCAGGACCAGAATGAACCAGCTCTCATCCCAGGTCGGGCGCACGTGGTAGATTGCCTCTTCACCGCTCTTGCGCATGGCCCAGTTGACGTTCTGATAGGGGCAACTCTGGCTACAGGCACCACAACTGGTGCAAAAGGTATTTTGTTTCGTGCGGCCGATGACCAGATGGGTCGGGCAGGGTTCGATGTCGGCCGTGCCTTTAAAACACTCCAGCGTTTTACAATCGGCGCAGATGGTTTGATCGACCGGCCGCAGGGCAAGGGGTGACAAAGAGGCATAAAAGCCGATGGTGCGACCCACCGAACAAAAGTAACGGCAAAAGGCCTTGCGCTCGTATACCACCTGCGACAACAAGGCCAGCACGACCACCACCAGCGAGAGTATCGCCGTCGCATAAGGGCTGGTGGTCATACCAAACCCCAGCTCCAGCCAGGTGAGAATAATAAACATCCAGCTCGCCGGCCAGACATTGCGAATCGATTTTGGTACGCGCAAATTCAGACTATTTATATTGGTGCCGCGACGCCATAGCCGTAATCTCACCAGCCAGGTCGCGAGGGCATCCCACGGACACACCGCACACCACGCGCTGCCGAGAAAATATGTCGCGATGATCAGGCCCGTCCACCACAGGGTCCAGGTCAGGGTCGTCGCCAGGTTACGTTCCGGCACCGGTGTACCGAACAGGCCGCTGATGATCACCAGCAGAAAGATAGCCACAAACACAAAACGCAATGCCAGCAATACCCAGGGTCGGGTCACAATGCGATTCAGCCATGGTCCGAGCAGTGGCAAGGTCTTGAAAGAAATAAAATGACTTTTATACTTTACCGGTCTAGCAAACAGACCCCATACACCGATCAGCAGCAGCATCGCCACAACAAAGTAAACCCAGTTATCGCTCAGACCGGGATGCATCATCATGCCGGACGATTTTAGTTTGAATGACTCAAGGTTAAACATACTTTGCCTGTATCAACTAATCGGCCTGGGAATAATGCCGACCGGTCTTGAGTCTGTTCATGCGACGCCGCTGGGTAATGTTGACCGAAATCAGAATCACGAAGATCACCAGTACCGTAATGCCCAGTGGCCCCACCGGCAGCGGGTCGCCGATCCGCAGCGGAAAATCGATCACATAGGGCGCACCACCTGCCTCGAATTCGGCACGGATAATATAGTCACCGGCCTTTGAGATCACAAAGCCCTGGCGGAACACGCTATCGTCAGGCGGTTGCGTACCGATGGTTTCAATATCTGATTTAAACCAACTGTCGTCCATAATCTTAAACGTCACCTTGCCATCAAAGGATTTACCGGTGTCGATGCGAGTGGCATACAGATTGACCCGCCCCGCTTCGTTGGGTTTGGGAAAGGCCGGGAAGGCCATGTAGGTGACATAGTA
>JAHEDB010000133.1 GCA_024641465.1 Chromatiales bacterium
TCATTTATAAAGCTGCGAATTTTGTTTGCGTCTTTGATGCCCTTGGCCTGCTCCACCCCGCCACTCACGTCCACGGCATAGGGCTGTACCTGGCGTATCGCGGCGGCGACGTTATCGGACCTCAGGCCCCCGGCCAGAATGATCGGCAAGGACAGGTTGTTTGGGATCTTTGCCCAGTTAAATATCTCGCCCGTACCACCTGGCGCACCGGCCCGATAGGTATCCAGCAAAAGACCTTTTGCCGAGCCATACTGACTGGCGGCAGCGGCGATATCGGTGTCTTCGGCGACCCGTAGCGCCTTGATATACGGTCGGGCGAAGCGGGCACAATAATCGGCCGTTTCGTCGCCATGGAACTGTAACAGGTCAAGCCGGACCTCGCGTAAGGCCGTTTCGATCACCGCCGGTTCGGCATTGACGAACAAACCAACGACGGTGACAAAAGGCGGTACCCTGCTGGTCAACTGGCCGGCCTGTTGCAACGTAATATGCCGCGGGCTGGGTTCATAAAATACCAGACCGATGGCATCGGCACCGGCAGCGATGGCCACCTGGACATCCTGTTCGCGGGTCAGGCCGCAGATTTTAATTCGTGTACGCATCAGGCGCTCTATTCTATCAGGTCTCGCGGGGCGCGACAGGTTACCAGACCATCGGCAGGCGAGAAAGCTCGGGCAGCTCAAACTCGGGCGGATAATCCACTCCTGTCAGATACAGGCCGCCGGCCGGTGCCGTCACCCCGCCGAGGGTCCGATCCCGTAAATTCAATATTTCATTCGCCCACAGCGGTTCCTGTTCTCCGGCGCCAATAGTCATCAGCACACCGGCAATATTACGCACCATGTGATGCAAAAAGGCATTCGCCTCCAGCTCCAGGATCACCAGTTCGCCCTGACGACTGACATCCAGTTTGTGCAGGGTTCTGACCGGACTTTTGGCCTGGCAGGCCAGGGCGCGGTATGAGGAAAAATCGTGCTCCCCTATCAGATAACTCGCGGCCTCGGCCATGCGCACCTCATCCAGCGGCCGGTATTCCCACACCGCCCGCCTGGCCAGCAGGCTGGGACGTATCCGCCGGTTCAAAATGACATAACGATAACGGCGGCGTATCGCAGAAAACCGTGCGTGAAATTCCTCGCTGACGGCCTGGGCCCACAACAGGCTGATGCTATCCGGCAGATTGGCATTGGCGCCAAACACCCAGGAATGCATACTGCGTTCAACCTCGGTATCAAAATGAATGACCTGGGCCGAGGCATGCACACCGCTATCGGTGCGCCCGGCACAGACGATCCGCACGGGCTGATTGGCCACTTTGGAGAGCGCCTTTTCCACATGCTGCTGGACGGACGGGCTATGGTCCTGATACTGCCAGCCACAAAAAGGGCTACCGTCATATTCCACTGCCAGGGCAATGCGCATTAGTCAGTTCTCGCAATCAAAAACAAAGCGATTATAACCGGTCCGCCCGCAACAACGATTCAGGGATTTTGGATAATTGGGATGCAATTTAGGTAAAAAGCGGTGAAACAGCGCCCTGCAAAACAGGGCACGTTTATATCTGTTGCATCAGCTGCTGTGCTTCCTGCTGCTGCGGTGGAGTACCTTCTTCCAGCACCTCGTCGAGGATGCTGCGGGCACCATCGGGGTCGCCCATGTCGATATAGGCCTTGGCCAGATCCAGTTTGGTGCCGACTTCATCCATCAAGGAAGGACTGTCCAGATCACTGATATCGGTGGCATCGACTTCGGCTTCCATGGTGGGCATCTCCATTTCACTGAACGTAGGCTGGGACATTTCCATGGTCATGCCATCTCCTGCATGGTCTTCCTTGGGGGCGCCGATGTCCATGTCGAGTGTCAGCCCCATGCTGCTTTCATCATTCTCGATATCGCTCATATCAAAATCGAGCGAACCATCGGCTTTGAATTGGGCGGTATCGTCACCCGGCAATTCTGCATCCAGATCCAGCGCGACTTCCGTTTGAGCGGTATCTTCGAGTGATAAATCCAGACCGAACGAATCAGTCAAATCCTTATCCGCCGCAGGCAGCTCAAAATCCAGGCCGGAGGTTTCAATACGGGCGGACTCATCGGCATCAAGCTGGAAATCAAACTCATCCTTATCAACAAGCTCAATAGATTCTTCATTGCCGGTATCCAGATCAAAATCCAGTGCGGCACTGGTGTTACTCTTGTCATCGTCCATGGCAAAATCGAGATCCAGACCGAGGTCATCGATAACCGGTTCTTGCTTAGCCGATGCTCCCGGCATATTGCGCACACGCGTGACATCGCCGGCCGGCCGCTCACCAAATAAGGGATTCTCAGGGGCCAACATGGAACCCATCACCACCACCTTTTGCCATATGGGGTTCGCGGCATCATTCCCCAGCGAGGCAAACATCTCTTTAGCAGCAGACACAAACGCCGGCTTGTTCTTGGTGGTGTTGTAGAGTTCAAGCAATTTAATGCGTAACTCCTGACGCTGCGGGTCCTTCTTAATCGCCTCCAGGATACGTTCTTCCGCGGCTTCATAGCGACCATAGGCCATAAATACATCGGCCTCAGTCAGAGGATCCACATCACCATCATCGCCCTGCAGGGCGCTGGCGCCGCTGATTGCAAAATCACTCAGGAACGATGATTCACCGGACAGATTGGTCTCCAGCGAGGCTTCTTCAGAGGCCATAATTTCATGTGAAGGTATGCCTGACAGGATGCTTTCCTGGAAGTTGGCGGCCTGACGACGACGCTGCACCAGCAGCAGGACCAACAATAACAGCACCACGATAACCCCGGCGCCGGTCAGCAGGATCAGGGGGCTGAAGGGTAAAATAGACAACATGCCGGAGAAGGTCTTCTTGATGCTATCAAATACACCCAGGGTCTTATCTACCGCACCAGGCGCAGACTCCGCAGGCGGGGCAACGGCAACTTCGGGCTTGGCGGCGGGGGCCGGTGGCGCCACAACCGGGGCTGCCTGTTGCTGTGCCTCGGCCAGTAATTCGGTCTCACTCTTTACCGCAGGTTCAGTAGTAGTGGTTGTGGTTATGGTTGTGGTTGTGGTCGGGACTGACGGCATCTCCGCATGGGGTGCCACAACCGCGGCCTGTTCAGCCTCGGTGTTCTTTTTGTTCAGATCGCTGAGCTGCTTCTGTAAGGTGGCCAGTTCATCATCCTGTACCGTCACGGAACGTTGCAGATCCTGCAACTGGCCTTCCAGGTCACGCAGCTTTTCGTTAAGGATAACGTTCTTATTACCCTCGGCCTCGGCCTCGGCCAGCGCATGCCGAATTTCCTCGCGCAGGATCACGACTTCATTGTTGACCGTCGCCTCCTTGTCACCTGTTGATCCGGCAGTCTGTGTTTCACCTTCGGGGGCCGACAGGACCAGTTCACCACTGCGTTCTGCTGGAGCGGTTTCAGGCAATACTTCACGTTCACCCCTCGCCCGGCCACTGGCCATTTCGGCCTGCACCGGTGTGCTGCCGGTATTTGCCGCAAACTGTTGCCGGTAATCTTCCCATGCCTGGGTCTGGGCGATGTATTGCTGGGCGGCCTGATGTTTGCTCATCGCCGTCAACAGTGAGGGATCTTCGATGCGCAGCACCTTACCCACCTTGAGGCGATGTACATTCCCCTGAGTGAATGCGTCCGGATTGCTTTGCAGCAGCGCCATCATGACCTGATAAATCGTTACCGACTCATCGGGCTTCATCGACTGGGCAATATTCCACAGCTTGTCACCACGTTTGGTGGTTACGGAATCCACCGCATCGTGCGCAGCCTGTTCTGGTTGTTCGGCTAACGCTTCACCCGCAAGCGGTTCCTCGGCCTGAGCGGCCATGGCCGGCTCTTCCGCTAGAGGTTCTTTCTGCAGGGGCTTTTCCGTTGCAACCGCTTCGTCCGGCAGGGGCACCTTGGCGAGGGCCGGTTCACCCTCAACCTGGATTGCCGCCAGTTCAGCCTCTTCGGCCTCGCGCAGATGCTTGTCGAGTTTGATCGGTATGCGGGGGAATTTCTCACCGGCAAAGGGATCGGGATAGCCTGTATCGGCACTTTCTTCGGTCAGCGGAATGTCTTCCGCCTGTGCGGCAGGTGCGTCGGCCGCCTTGGCGATCGATAAATCTTCACCGGCTGAGGGAGCAACAGGGGCGGGGGCAGTGGGCTCCTCTGCTAATTGAAGATCCTTTTCGGGTACAGATTCCGCCAGTGGTACAGGTTCGGCCTCAACATCAGCTTCAGCAATACTGCTTGCGGTAACCGGTTCATCGGCAACGAGCGGCTCGGCGACTACCGGTGCAGGCTCGGCCATTGCGGCGGCGGGTGCTGGCACAGGCTCAGGCTGTGATTGTTCAACAACGACCGGTTCGGGTTCAACAAAAGGCGTTTCTGTTTGCTTTTGCTCCTGCTTGGCGACAACTACCGGGGATTGAGTCTCGGGCGATTCAACCAGGGTCGGCTGCTGTTGCATCCTGCCGGGCGGATCCAGCAGGACGGTGTATTCACGCAGCATGCGGCCATTTTTCCAGTCCATTTCCAGCAAGAAATCGAGGAAAGGCTCACGCATCGACTGCTTGGTGTGGATCTGTAAATAGGCCCGGCCATTGGAATGGCGTTTGATGGAGAATTGCAGTTGTGATAGATGATCGGGCCGTTCAATACCGGAACGCAAAAAGGCCTCGCGCGAGGCGAGTTTGATCTTCAGGCCCTTCAGATCGGATTCCGTGGCGGAAAGCAGCTCGATTTCCGCATCCAGCGGTTCATTTAAAGCGGACTTGATGCGGATATTGCCAAAACCCATCGCCTGGGCTGACAGGGGTATAATGATCAAACAGGCCGAAAGTAGCGTTATCGCCAACTTACGCATCATTACCCGAACACTTATCCGCATTTCCCTCTTCCCTTCCGCCAGGCGGAATTACATATTAATCAATATCTTATGCCACCAAAACTCGAAAGACCATTATAAGTCATTGGTAACTATAGCTTAGAGATAGTCTTTTACCAAAATTTCAGCAGTTTGAACACTGTTTAATGCAATTCCACTGCGAATATTGTCGGCGACACTCCAAAGGTTTAATTCATACTCCCCATCCACAAAACCCGCCCTGAGGCGGCCAATGCTGATTCCATCCTTACCGGATGCATCACTGACCGGGCTTGGTCTGCCCTTGTTTGCTGTCTTAATCAACGTCAGGCCAGGCGCATTTTCCAATAATTCAGCGGCTTTGTCTGCCCCCAGGGCCTCGGTTGTACGCAGGGTGATCACTTCGGCATCACCATAGAAAACCGGGGCATGGATGATAGTAACATTGACAGATATCTTATCATTATTAAGGGATTTTTGCGTACCCTTAATGAGATCTAATTCATCGCTGGTGTGTCCTTCTTCAACCACCATTCCCACCTCGGGGATGAGATTGAAGGCAATCTGACCGGGATAGACCACTGACTCGGCCGCCTGGAAATTTAACAGCTGCGCGGTTTGCCGCCCCAACTCCTCTTGCGCGGCGCGGCCCGTGTTCGAGGCAGATAACAGAACGGTAAGGTTGATCGTCTCGATACCGACGGCGTCGTAGATGGGCTTGATGCTCTTCACCAGTTGCGATGTAGCATTGGAAGGAATGGCGATGATCATGCGCTCGCGATAATTGGCAATGAGTTCATCATTGATCCCGGCGATGACCAGGGGAATATCCTCCTCGTAACGGAAACAGACGCTGGTGTCGATAGCGATGCAACCGGCATCGCAGGCCCTGGGCACATACTCGGCGGCCAGTGTGGCATCGATCAGAAAAATCGCCAGCTGCACCTGCTCGAAATCAAACTCGGCCAGTTCATGGATCACCAGTGGCTCATCTTTATATTCCACATGGGAGCCGGACTGTTCGACCACATCGACTGCAAACAGCTTACCGAGGGGAAATTTTCTTTCCGCCAGCAAAGACAGCACCGTCTCCCCGGCCAGGGAGGCGGCACCGACAACAGCAAGATCAATCGTTCTATTCATAAAACAGCCATTCCCACCACAAAGTAACGCCGGGGAAGAAAATCCCCCGGCGAAATAACAAAGTACAACTTCGCGGCCTTTGCAGCTTTAATCTCAAGACTCCAGCAGGATACGCAGCATACGACGCAGGGGTTCAGCGGCACCCCATAACAACTGGTCGCCAACGGTGAAGGCGGACAGGTATTCCGGTCCCATATTGAGCTTGCGCATACGTCCGACCGGAACCGTCAGTGTACCGGTTACCGCGGCCGGTGTCAGGTCGGTCATGGTCACCTGCCGATCATTCGGCACCACCTTGACCCAGTCATTGTGGGAGGCCAGCATGCCATGGATCTCATCCAGCGGGACATTTTTCTTCATCTTGATGGTCAGTGCCTGGGAGTGGCAACGCATGGCGCCGACGCGCACACACA
>JAHEDB010000134.1 GCA_024641465.1 Chromatiales bacterium
CCACCAGGTCCGCCATCTTGGCCCTTGACCATGGCCAACGACCTTCAGCACGCAGACTCTTTTCATCTACGTCAACAATGACAACACGTTTATCCTGTTGGATATTTTTCGGTAAGGTGGCTGTCAGCCGCAGATCAAAGGCAAGCAGCTCAAGGCGTTGGCGAAGATTAACAGCCGTATCATAGCGTGTGGTTTGGAACCAGATGAATACACCGAAAATGATCAGACCAAGTATGATGCTGGTAATTTTTCGGGCATTTTGCATATTGGTGTCGTCAGGTCCGGAGATTCAGTCGTTAGTCTTGCCCTTTGCCAAACAGGGCGAAATAATTATGTGTAGTCGCAGCGGCAATCTCTTGCAGAGTAGTTTGCCGCAACTCGGCGATATGTTCCGCCACTTGCCTGACATAGGCAGGTTGATTGGACTTGCCACGAAAAGGCACCGGTGCCAGATAGGGTGAATCGGTTTCCACCAACATGCGATCCAGCGGAACCTTTCTGGCTACCTCTTTCAATTCAGTGGCGCTGTTGAAGGTCACGATACCGGAAAACGAGATCATGAAATTCAGATCCAGGGCCTGTTGGGCGACTGTCCAGTTTTCCGTAAAACAATGCATCACACCACCGACCTCATCCGCCCGCTCTTCCTTGAGGATCCGTAGAGTATCCTCGCTGGCATCGCGCATATGGATGATCAGGGGTTTGGCAATCTGTTTGGCCGCGGCGATATGATTCCTGAAACGTTGCCGCTGCCACTCCAGGTCCCCTTCACTGCGAAAGTAATCCAGGCCGGTTTCACCGATGGCCACGACCTGCCGGTCCTGTGCCAGTTCAATCAGTTCATCCACGGTGGGTTCCCGGCCATCGGTTTCATTGGGGTGCACACCGACCGAGGCGGACACGTTGTGGTGTTGCCTGGCGGGTTGCAGGACATCTTCCAGGTGTTCCAGATCGATGCAGACACACAGCATGTGACCGACGCCCTGTTCACCGGCGGCCTGCAAGGCCTTGCCTAAATCACCATCGAAAGGTGTCAAATCAAGCCGATCGAGGTGGCAGTGGGAGTCAACAAGAAAAGGGGTCATAACAAATCAATTTTTTCCGGGGTGATGCAGGTATACCCTGCTATCACATGGTATGGGTTTGGCGATCGGATTTTAATGCGCCGGCGAGATAGGTTTCGATCTTATTGCGTGCACCGCCACCGTCCTGCTCACTAAATTGCACACCGATACCCGCCGCGCGATTGGCCTGCGCACCCTTGGGGGTAACCCAGATAATTTTACCGGCGACCGGCAGTTTTTCGGTTTCGTCCATCAGGGTCAGCAACATAAAGACTTCGTCGCCCAGCTTATAGGTCTTATTGGTGGGAATGAACAGGCCGCCATTTTTTACAAAGGGCATGTAGGCCGCATAGAGCGCGCTTTTGTCCCTGATGGTCAGGGATAAAATACCCTGTCGTGCCCCAATGCCTGCCGGTATCTCTGCCATGTCGTGTTATTTCCTGTTACTTAACGGTTTTCAAATAGGTCCAGTTCAACAGCAAACCTTCCAGTAATAATAATTCGTTTGCCGAGGTCTGGCGAAAGCGGATTGCGTCACTCAGTTGATCGAGAAAATGATACAGCCGTTTTAAGTCTATCGCCTGAGCAAGGCTTTGCAACTGGTTGGCTATGTCCTGGTTGATAGCCAGACTTTCATCCCCACACTTAATACGGATCATGTCGCATACCCAGTGATACAACCATTGTAGCGGCTTACCCTCGGTCTGCTTTAACCACTCCCCGGCCACCGCGATGGCCTGTTTTTTACCTCCGGCGACGGCCGTCAGATCCTGCAATAGTTGCTGTCGCAGCTGAATGGTGCCATTGGCGGCCATCTGTCTGGCCAGCAGGGGGGCGCCACCGGCAGTAATGAGCAATTTATCCGCCTGAGCAGGGTCATCGATAGTGCTTTTAAGCCAGCTCAGGGCCGCCGCGTGCTCTGGCATGCTGAAGCGCAGCATCTGACAGCGGCTGCGGATGGTGGCCGGCAGACGGGATAGCTGTGAAGTCACCAGGATGATCAGCGTATTGGCCTGCGGCTCCTCCAGTGTCTTAAGCAGGGCGTTGGCCGCGGCCAGGTTCATTTGTTCGGCCGGCGATACCAGCACCGTGCGATAACCGCCAAAATGCGCGCTGAGGCTCATCTGGCGGATAAGTTCCCGCACCTGATCGATTTTGATGGCCTTACCGGCTTCCTCCGGCTGGATAGAGATGAAATCAGGGTGATTGCCGCTGTCGATCAGCTGGCAGGACTTGCACACACCACACGCCAGTCCATCCGCCCCGACCTGCTCACAGAGGAGCGCGGTGGCGGCCGTACGGGCAAATTCTTCCTTGCCGATGCCCTCGGGGCCATACAATAACAGGGCATGCGGCAACTGGCCTTTACTGCGGCGTTGCAGAAACTGCTGCCACGGCGCAGTCTGCCAGGGGTAAATGTTCGTCATCAGGCGGTCAACTCATCCAGCACGGTTTTGATGCGTGATTGTACCTCGTTGATCGTGCCGCTGGCATCGATAATCCGATAGCGCTGGGGCGTGGCCCTGGCCCGTTCCAGGTAAACCGCCCTGACTCGCTCAAAAAATTGCTGTTTTTCCTGCTCAAAACGGTCAGGGGCACTGCGCTGCCCGGCACGCTTCAGGCCTTCGGCGACGGGTAAATCAAGCACCAGAGTCATGTCCGGTCGCAGTTCGCCTTGCACCCAGTCTTCCAGTATCGCGATACGATCTTTGTCGATACCCCGGCCGCCGCCCTGATAGGCGTAGGTGGCATCGGTAAAACGATCACAAACGACCCATCGATCGGCCTGTAGCGCGGGGACGATCTTTTCCCGCAGATGCTGGGCACGGGCGGCGAACATCAATAACAGTTCGGTGTCATCCGCCATGCTGGTCTGGCGCGCATCGAGCAGCAACTCGCGGATGCTTTCCGCCATGGGGGTGCCGCCTGGTTCACGGGTCAGGACGATGTCGTAACCGGCTTTTTTAAAATAGTCCTCGATAAAGGCGATGCTGGTGGTCTTGCCCACCCCTTCCGCGCCTTCGATGGTGATGAATTTTCCACGGCTCATTTTGTTTGATATTTAATGTTTGGTCTTGCCTGTTTTGGCATCGAACGTGGTAAAGGATTTTTTACGGCCCTTTAGCTGGTATTTGATCACCGCCTGATTGTGCTCTTCCAGTGAGGCGGAAAAATAATGACTGCCATCGCCGCGAGACACAAAATACAGCGCATTACCTTCCGTAGGATGCATGGCCGCATGAATGGCCTCACCACCCGGCATGGCTATCGGTGTGGGCGGTAAACCATAGTGCCGATAAGTATTATACGGGGTATCCGCCTGTAGATCACGCCGCCGGATATTACCGTCAAAAGTCGGACCCAGACCATAGATGACAGTCGGATCAGTCTGTAGGCGCATGCGTTTTTCCAGTCGTCGAACAAATACCCCGGCGATGGCCTGTCGCTCATGCGACTGCCCCGTCTCCTTTTCCACAATTGAGGCCATGGTGAGGGCTTCAACGGGTGTCTTGTATGGCAATCCTACGGCCCTCTGCTGCCATTCCGTAGCCAGTTTAGCCTGCATGGCCGTATAGGCGCGTTGCAGGAACTGCACATCGGTCAGCCCCTTCGGGAAGTGATAGGTGTCCGGATAGAAGCGCCCTTCAGGGTGAATGTCGGGGTAACCGATCTTGCTCATGATCTGCTTGTGCGAAAGTCCTTGCAGGCTATGGATGAGATAAGGATCATCATTAATCACCTCGAGGAGTTGGTATATGTTCCAGCCCTCGACAATCGTAATCGCATACTGGATGACCTTGCCAGATAACAACTGCTGCATAAATTCACCGGCACGGACACCGGGTTTGATCTGATATTCACCGGTGCTGATCTTGTTCGCTGAACCGTGCAGCTTGGCATATAACAACAAATAACGCGGTTTCTTGATGTAACCACGCTTGTGTAAATCATAAATAATTCGGGTCAGATTCGAACCGGCACCGACTTCGTAGTTCACGGCCTCACCGGTTTTGATCATAGGTGAGTTAATCACCGAGAAGTAGTCGAAAACCGCAATGGTTAACAACAGGCCCACCAGGAACATGAGCTTAATGGAATTTGATTTTGATAATTTAAAAGGCATATTCAGCCTGTAACATTAATTGTAATTGTCGGGTCACAGGTCCCACCGTAAACGTCTTGTTAAATATATAGCTTACCGGCCATATACCAATCAAACTATTGGAGATAAAAATTTCTTCGGCATCAACTAACTCACTTTCTGCCCATAAACCCATAGTAATGGAAATTGACCCTTGTTTCGCAAGCCCTATCACAATTTCACGCATCACCCCTTCAACACCACACCGTGAAAGATCCGGTGTGTAAAGCTGGTTATCCTTACACCAGAAGATATTGCTCATGGTACCTTCGACGATATTGCCGTCAATATCGCGCAACACACCTTCCTGATATTCCTGCCCCGACCATTCATTGCGCGCCAGGACCTGTTCGAGCCGATTGAGATGTTTGATGCCGGCCAGCGCCGGATTGATGCCGAGGCGGGTCTGGCAGGGATAGAGTCTGACGCCGTGTTGCCAATAATCAGCCGGAGTCCCTGCTGCCTCTGACAGGATCATAATACGCGATGGTCGGGTTGGCGCAGGGGCGGCATAACCACGGGGTCCTTCGCCACGGGTAATGATCAATTTCACCACGGCCTGCTGTGCAGCGCCGATCAGTGCCGACATTTCCTGGAGCAGAATATTTTCTTCCGGTACGGGTATGGCGAGTCGCTGACAGCCTTTCTGCAGGCGTTGCCAATGGTACGACCAGAGAGGCACCTGCCCGGACTGAACGCGCAGGGTTTCAAACAGACCGTCACCGTATTGCAGGCCGCGATCAAGGATATGAATATGCTCGGCCGGTTTTCCGTTTAACAAGATACGTGTCATTGCCCCAACGCACCCTGGAGTGACAATAACATGCCCTTGGCCTTGGCGCGGGTCTCCTGCAATTCATGTTCGGCAATCGAATCCGCCACCAGACCGGCGCCGGCACGGAATGAAATCCCATCCTGGTCCAGCACAATGGTTCGAATCAGGATATTCAGATCCATATCACCGCTATGATTCAGATAACCCATGGCGCCGGTATAAGGCCCCCTGGCCTGCTGTTCCAGTTCGGCGATGATCGCCATGCAGCGCACCTTGGGACAGCCGGTAATCGTGCCGCCCGGAAACACCGCCCGGATCACCTCCCCCGGAGTGACACCCGGTTTAAGTTCACCGCGCACATTTGAAACAATATGGTGTACATGGGCATAACTCTCCAGCACCATCAGTTCATTGACCTCGATACTGCCGGGCCGACAGATGCGGCCCAGGTCATTTCTCTCCAGGTCGATCAACATAACATGCTCGGCCCTTTCCTTGGGGTGGCCGATAAGTTCCTGCAGATTGTGCCGGTCTGACTCAGTATCCTTGCCACGCGGGCGGGTGCCGGCGATGGGTCGCGTCTCAACCCTATTATGCCGGACACACACCAATCGCTCCGGAGAAGAACTGATGATCGCGCCATGTTCAAAACACGCCAGTCCGGCATAGGGTGCCGGATTGGTTTGTGTTAAGCGCCGGAATATAGTCAGGGGGGAAATATTGTCATTATTGCACCCACTCCAGTGTCGTGACAGATTGACCTGAAACACATCACCCTCGTGGATATACGACTTGACCCTGGCCACTCCATCGACAAATCTTTGTGGAGCATCTTCCTGTAAAGAAATAGTAACGGGTTTATCCACCGGATTATGCTGTGTCACCAATAGATCGATATCACTCAACAATACCTCGAGTAACTCGGCATACTCCGCCTCGCAAACCAGATACGCGGTATGCTCGTATCGATCATTAATGATCGCCAGTGGAATACGTACCGCCATGGCGGTAGGGATCGATGAATGTTTTTCTAATGGCAGTTGCAGACTCGGTTCGATTTCCTGCGCGAGCTCATAACCGAGGTAGACAAACCAGCCACCAGTGAACGGCAGGTCCGTTTCGCAAAACAGGTGGTCAATCGCCGCCTGTCGCCAGGCGGTATCCAGTGAGTCCAGAAAATTACCGTTATTGTTGTCGCCGGGCCATTTTTGTAGCCGGCTCTGGGGAAAGCCCATCAGCACATCATAGCGATCGGGAGATGACAGCCGGCCAGCATCAGACAATGTCCTGGAAGTGCTGGCCAGCAGGTAAGGATAGCGAGCCGGGTTGTGTTGGTGCAGACGGGGCAAATCCAGCAAGCTGTCCCATTTCCGGATGATAGTCGACTTATCTGACATCACCGTGGCCATGGCATCGATTCCGCTGACTCAGGAAAGGCCTAGCG
>JAHEDB010000135.1 GCA_024641465.1 Chromatiales bacterium
ACTATCGTGAATGGCTGCTTACCCTGCCTGACTATCCGTTATCCCATTTTGGTTCACACTTTACCGAACGCAACGTCCTGTTGCATATCCGCACCAAGATCCGCATCGACCGTCATGGTCGAAAACTGCTGTTTATCGAAGAGCTCCAGAGTGACTGGCATCAGGCCAGCATCAAAAATGCTAATCCCCGCTTTCGGGCCGAGGTGCCGCCCGCGCCGTTTTACAAGGACTGGGTAGGGCTGGGCCTGAAGCTGATGTTGATGCACGCCAGCCGGGAAGGCCTGGCGGGGCTGGCCTGGGCCGATGGTGATATCCAGTTGGCGCGATACGGGGCAAACATCCCGTCGATCCGGCGTCTCTATGACAAGGCGATACCAGGCCACTTGCTTGGCCTGTCGCGACCCTGGCAGGGCGAGATATCGGCAATCGAGCTGGAAAGCCGGGCGCCGGCCTTGCGCATCAAACGTCGGCGGCGTTCACCCGGCCACGAATTTATCAGACGGCCTGCCCAGCAATTGGATGAACGGTCGGTGCTCGATGGTTATAACCGCCCCATCCGTTTGCGGGTGCCGGTGTTCATTATTCCGGATGAGATGGCGAATTATATAAACAGGGAAGGCCTACCCTTGTTTGGCGACGGGATCCAATAGGCTTCTATACGATTATTAATTAATTTTAGGTGACTCTGTCCGGCTCCCGGTATACCTTGTAGAACACGCGTGTATCTGGAGTGAATATGGCTATACAATCTGGACCCCGGGAGATCGTCACCCCGTTTCGACCCATTCCGCTGGATGTCCCTGAGGGGATGAAGCCCAACGAATTTTTCAATAGTGCGGAAAACCTCAATGACCTGGTGCATAACAACGGCCTGTTGAAGACCCCGGAAAACCTCCTGCTGTATCGCAAGGCCCTCGGCCACAGCAACGAATTCGATACCTCGATCATCTACAACACCTCGCAGAGCATCCTCGACCCCCTCGGTCGCCCGGTACGTCGCACCCAGGTACCGGTGGATGTCAAACACGTCTGGAATCGGATGAATCAGATCCTGATCGAGTTCATGCTTGAGAAATACCCCGACCCCGCCAGTCATCTGGTGCTGGCCGGTGAGGCCAGCCTCGACGCCACCTGGCCGCTGACCTCGCCCGGGGTGCCCAGTATCCGCATGCTGCATAATCACTTTATCGTGTTTGATCAGGAGGCTTTGCGTAATGCCACGCTGGCCGACCCCAACAACCCGAACCTGACCGATGGTGGGCAGCACAGCCTGTTCGAACGTTACATGAGCAATGTCTATCATCGTTTCTTTAGCAGCCTTGACCTGACGATCCTCAAGCCGGTGCGAGACGGTTCATCGCAACTGGCGCTGACCGGTTACCCTCACGGCCTGCCGAGCTGGGAGGTGCAGGGTGGGGTGGATGCCCTCAAGGAAGTCCGCTTCTGGAAGGAATATGACGAGGTGTTAAAGGGCTTTATCGATTTTTACCGCACCTTCTTTTCCCAGGTCTCGACCCGCAATGCGCCTATGTTGCAGGATACCTACTTCCCCGAGCAGGTCGAAAACATCCTGTTGTTCGATAATGCCTTCCTGAAGACCGCCAAGAAGGTCCGCGACCACTGTATCACCGATGCCAAGTACGCCAACGACCTGCGCTGGAAGCCTGCCTTCAAGCAACTGATCTACCGCAATGATGCCGGTAAGCTGGTGGTGACCATCAGCCAGAACTCCATCGGTAACGCCATTACCGAATTACTCGGCGTGGTGGTCAAGCGCTCCCCGGATGCCGAGGCCTATGAGCGCCAGGAACCGCAGCTGATCGAAAAACTGCTGGAGGTGCGCCACCGCCTGATCGAGGCCGATCTGGGCGATGGCATCGAAACCGCTTACTGGCCTGCGCAGTGAGCGGCAGGCGCGTGTAAACAAGGTAGGCTATCTCACTATAAAAATTTTGGTCGATAGGGTGGAGAAATTTCCGGTTTTATTTGCTACAACGCAATCAGATGATATCGAGCTATAGTTAGCAAGATGCCTTGTTTGGAACCACAATCACATATCAATGCCTATCCTGCCGCTCAAAACCCTGTATTTCATCCTTGGCTGGGTGTTTGTCGGTACCGGGGTCATCGGCGCCTTCCTGCCGGTGCTGCCCACCACCCCGTTCATGATCCTGGCGCTGTGGATGTTCTCGCGGAGTTCGGTACGTTTTCATCATTGGTTGTATACCCATCCGCTGTTTGGTCCCTCGTTACAAAAGTGGCAACGGTATCGGGTGATCCCGCCGTTGGCCAAGACGGCTGCCGTGAGTATGATGACGATGAGTTTTGTTTATCTGCTGGTGTGGTCGACCGTGCCCGCCTGGGGAGTAGCCCTGGCAGGGCTGTTCATGGCCTCTGCCGCGTGGTTTGTGTTAAGCAAACCTTCCCGCGAGCCTGAGCAGGATTTGGGTAGACCTGTGGATTGAGAGCAAGGTGTTTTGCCTGGAATAAAAAATAATGGAATGGAAAACGCATGTCAGACAATAAAAAATATCGTACCAGTTTTGAAATGAATCTGGGCTCGTCAAGTCAAAAGTCTCGTCCCAATGACCAGACGGATGGGGCGGGACCTCGTCCATCGAATATCGATCCCCTGTGTATCGCGGTACTGGGGGATTTCAGTGGCCGTGACAATAAGCACGACTACAAGCCAGAGACCATCGGCCAGCGGCGCATGATCGCGGTGGATCGGGATAATCTCGAAGAGGTCCTGGCCAGTTTTGCCATCAGTCTGCAACTGTGGCTGGAAGATGACGCCGATGAACCGATTGATATCCCGCTCAGAGAACTGGATGACTTTCATCCCGACCGGCTGTATGAGAATGTGGAGGTGTTCGGGCAATTGCGCGCCCTGCGTAACCGCCTGAAGAACAATAACACCTTTGCCGAGGCAGCGCGGGAGTTACAGGCCTTTCGTACCGCTACCGATAAATCGACTGATTCAAATACGGGACAACCGAAGCAAGAGCAATCCCTGTCACCGGACAATCTGCTCGAATCGATATTTGCCGCCTCGCGTGACATGCAAACCAATAACGACAGTTTATCGGGTTCGTCCATGGTAGATAGCCTGGTGAAACAGATCGTCGCCCCCTACGTGGAGGCCAAGGCCGACCCGCGCCAGGATGAAATGGTTGACGCCGTAGATAAGGCGATTTCGGCGCACATGCAATTTATTTTGCATCACCCGGATTTCCAGGCACTGGAGTCGGCCTGGCGGGGACTGGATTTTCTGTGTCGGCGTATCGAGACCGGGCAACAGATCAAGGTTTATCTCATGGACGTCGCCAGACACGAACTGGAAGTCGATCTGAGTGAGGACGATGTGACGGTCACTGGCCTGTACAAACGTTTTTGTGACCCGGCACCGGGAGATTTGCCGTGGGGACTGATCCTGGGCAACTACCGTTTTACGGATCGAGTCGAGGAGATCATGACCCTGTTACAGATCGGCGCGGTGGCGCGCCAGGCACAGGCGCCGTTTATCACCGCCGCCAATGAAACCCTGATTGGTTGTGAATCGTTTGCCATCACGCCGGACGTCGATGACTGGCATTATCAACTTGAGCCGGAAGTAGAAACGGCCTGGTCGCTTTTACGTGACGCGGATGAGGCGGATTATCTGGCGATGGTGGCGCCGGGCTTTTTATTGCGTGCACCCTACGGAAAAAAATCCAGCCCCATCGAATCCTTTGCCTTTGAGGAAATGCCCGAGCTGCCGTGCCACAGCTGTTATCTGTGGGGCAATGGCGCCTTCATCAAGGCGGAACAAATGGCGCGTGCCTTTATCAAGGATGGCTGGGATATGGACCCGACCGAGGCCGGTCAGGTCGATCACCTGCCCCTGCATTACTACCAGGAGGACGGTGAGACAGTCGCCAAACCCTGTGCCGAGATCCTGTTGACTGAGCGGGGTGGCCAGCGCCTGCGACAGTTGGGGCTGATCGCCCTGTGGTCGGTGAAAAACCGGGATTGTATCCGATCCAGTGATTTTCACTCCCTCGCGGTGTAGCAGCTTATTGCGGCAATGGACAGTTAAATCCCCGACATAGATCACGCTTCTGACTGGCTTGACCCCATTACTCCCCTATACTTTACCGTAGGCTGAGGCAATAGCAGCTTGTTGAAAAACGTAGCGAGCGCAGCCAGGGCAAGGCGCAAAAGGGCGAAAAAGCGGAGTTTACACGTAGTAAATGAGCATTTTGAGCCCTTTTGCAACGCCGTCATGGCAAGCGCAGTAGTTTTTCAATAAGCTGATAGATGATCGGGAGAGTTGTATGACCACGGTTGCTGAAATACTCAAGGAAAAAGGCTCGGATGTCTGGTCGATCAGCACCGAACAAACCGTACTGGATGCCATCCGACTGATGGATGAAAAGGGCGTCGGTGCCCTGGCGGTGGTCATCAAGGGCAAATTGGTGGGCATGCTCTCGGAACGCGACTATGCCCGCAAGGTGATCCTCAAGGGACGCTCCTCCAGCGACACCAGGATCAAGGAGATCATGACCAGTCACGTCTATCACACCCTGCCGGACGAAGACATCGAGAGTTGCATGCTGGTGATGACCAAACACCATATACGCCACTTACCGGTACTAAAGGACAACGAACTCGTTGGCATGATTTCACTTGGCGATGTGGTCAGGGAAATCATTAAACTGCAACAGGACAAGATCAAACAGTTGGAGCATACGATTACCTGGCAGGAGTCGTATTAAGCAAGCCCTTGTAAAATCCGCCTCCGTCCGTCATACCGGCGAAGGCCGGTATCCATCTATATCAAAGCGCCGCCCGGATAGAATAGAATCCGTGAAGGGGGAGTATGGCGAAATCCCGGATTTCTTTTGCGCTGTGGCCGACCTCACCGAAAACGACCGTAGGGCAGATTAGCAAAGCGTAATCCGCCGCATGCTTCACTCGCCATGTACAAGTAAGACACACCAGTCCAACGCGCCAACGAAGGGGGTTTGTCCCAGCGAACAGCAATCATGGCTAAATAATGGTAGAGGGGTTTCTATAAAGGGCTACGACCCCTTATTCTCGAACCTGCGGTATCCGTCATTGTAAAGGAGTGGAGCAACCGGCAATTTGATCTGGAGCAAAATCGGCCACATCAGGTGACCCGAAGGGTAAGCCACACCGTTGAAACAGAAATACTCAATAAATAGCGAGCCTTTCTAAAAAAATAAATGATAAAGGTTCTCGTTTTATCGAAAATATATAACTTTCCACTCTTGCCAAATAATAAAGCTGGGTCAGTTTCTGAGTCTCTGATCCGGCATTTTCCTTCTGCCAATTGACCATGGTCATAGTAATTAAAGGTGCGACAATATTATGTTGCAAATTTAGAAGAGGAAAAATCAAATTAATTAAGCACAAAAAACTAAGGAGGGGTTATGATATTCAAAATGATTATTATCTTTGCAATATCATTTTTATCTTTGCCAGGTTATGCGGCATCTGATAGGTCTGGAATACTTGTCATTATAGAAGCAGAAACACCAGAGACTAAACTACAGGCAACCATTTTGGAGGAATGCCTCAAAAACAAAATAAAAAGTAGTGGTAATTATGTGGCAGATGTGAATAACCATGACTATATATTGCATGGTGATATATCAACAACAAGAAATCGGTTAATCAATACGAAATCCGGGATTCTTGTGTTTGCCAGCTTTACACAGAAATTCGATTCAGACTTGTATTCATACATGTTTCCTGAAAAATATCGAAGGAAATTTACCTTGGCAACGAGTGGGTTGTATCAACGTCATGCCTTTGTAATAGCAAGGGTTGGGTCAGATCTGGAATTACCGATATTCTGTGGAGAAATTAACGACTTCATATCAGCCACTCTTAATAGTGAAAGCGTACAATTAAATCTTAAAGTAAGAAAAGAACTTGAGATGTTAAAAAGGGAAGGCGGTGCAGTGGATTAGGTGAGCAAGCCCGCTGGACTTCATTGCCCGGCTGGCGGCGCTGGTGCCCAGGCCAAGAGTGAATCTTACCCGTTTTCATGGAGTGTTTGCGCCGAACAGTAAGTACCGTGCGCAAGTGACCCCGGGCAACCGGGGTAAAGGCAGCAAGGGTACAACGTCAAACGAGTCAGAAGACAGACCCCCGGCCGAACGCCACGTATCCATGACTTGGGCACAGCGGCTCAAGCGTGTATTCAATATCGACATCGAGACCTGCAGTGCCTGCGGCGGTGCCATGAAAGTCATCGCCTGCATCGAGGACCCGGTGGTGATCAAGCAGATCCTCGATCACCTGAAGCACAAAGCCGAAACCAGCGAGTCCAGGGCGTTACCCGAAAGCCGGGCGCCACCGGTGAAGCTGCCCCTGGGTCTGTTTGATTGATGAGGCTGAAAGCCAACGATA
>JAHEDB010000136.1 GCA_024641465.1 Chromatiales bacterium
TCGCGGTATTGAGGTCGTCGCCTCGGTCAACAGCGGCCAGGAGTGCCTGCCGATCATCGAGGAACTCAAGCCTGATGTGATCCTGCTCGACATGCGCATGCCGGTGATCGATGGCCTCGGTGTGTTACGCATGTTACGCGACAAGGGGTTGGAAATGCCCATCGCCATGCTCACCACCAGTAGCGAGGAATCGGATCTGGTGGAGTCCCTGCGCGCCGGCGCCCAGGGTTATCTGCTAAAAGACATGGAGCCCGATGACCTGGTACTCGCCTTGCGCGATATCGTGGCAGGGAAAACCGTCGTCGCACCAGACCTGGCGCCGATCCTGGCCAAGGCCGTGCAGGGTAAACGTGACGGTCAGCAGAATGAGAAGGTCACCCCCTTCGCCCATCTGACCCCGCGGGAAACCGAGATCCTTGCCCTGCTGGCCGAAGGCCAGAGTAACAAGGCCATCGCCCGTAACCTGGGTATCTCCGATGGCACCGTCAAACTGCACGTCAAGGCTATCCTGCGTAAACTGGAAGTCCATTCCCGTGTCGAGGCCGCGGTGATGGCCGTCGAACACGGTATGCAACGCTCCCCTGCTACACATTCTTAATCATTACACCGGGTTTTAACATGAAAACATTTACTCAACTCGTTGACGAATGCCTGCAACACATCAAGGAAATCTTTCCCTGGGATCTGGCGGAAAAACTGCAAGACTCCAGGCCCCTTATAATCGATGTCCGCGAACCCTATGAATTTGACATGATGCGCATCGCCGGCTCCATCAACGTGCCACGCGGCATTCTGGAAAGCGCCTGTGAATTCGATTATGAAGAAACCGTGCCGGAACTGGCCCATGCGCGGGACAAAGAGGTCATCGTTGTCTGCCGCTCCGGTCGACGCAGCGCCCTCGCTGCCCTGGTCATGCAGGAAATGGGGTATGGATGTGTCGTATCGCTAAAAACCGGTCTGCGCGGCTGGAATGAATTCGAACAAGCCATGTTGGATAAAGATGGCAATAACGTCGATATCGACTATGCCGATGAATATTTTACGGCGAAGTTGAAGCCGGAGCAGTTGAGTTCACATAACTAAGCTCCTTCTCCTCGTTGGGGAGAAGGCAGGGATGATGGGAAGAATAATCTCTCGTCATTCCGGCGCACTTTTTCGTCATACCGGCGAATGCCGGTATCCAGGAATCTTTTTTTATTGAATCGACTATCGTCGATGCCTGCGATTCACTTTACACCCCTACACCCCTCCATTACCCACTAGGATCCCCCAGGCTCAACCAGACATCCCTATTCAATATCCACTTATTTATTATGTTTTTTCTCAATCTGCAACCTAATTCCCAGTCATTCTGTGGTTGTATTAACAAAAAGCCCGACCTAACAATCAAACCTGTGTTTCAAATCATATATATTTTGTGATGGGATTAACACTGCTGCAATCAAAACCACAACTAAAAAGTGCGGCAGACGATATATTGTCTTAGTATTTTTATGGGGTTTAATTTTTCAAGCCGCGCTGGGAAAACGACGTTACTTATTGTTTTTTTAAAGCTTTTATAGAATCAGACTGGAAACACGACAGGAGCCACTATGTCAGTAGCAGAACCCAATTTAGCCTTGCAGGCTGAGTCTTATGCGTTTCCTCAATCGGATGTCGTGTTGATGCCTGCCAGTGGCGGTAAAAAGGTACGACTCTCCAATGTCACTAAATTCCTGTACAGATATGGGAGAAAAAAGCAGTATAACAAAGGGCACTACATTATTCATGAGGGACACTTGGATAAGACCGTTTTTGTCATCCTGAGCGGTGAAGTTGAGATTCTCAAAAAGGATAAAACGGGAAAAGACAAAGTCATCACCAAATTAACCGGGGGTGGAATCATTCTTGGCGAGATGAGTATTTTTCTGTCTGAACCGAGGAGTTCTTCAGTGCGGATTGCGGAAGAAACCATGCTATTGGAATTTACGGGTGAGAATTTTTTAAATGCAGTCGTCAATATTCCCGAGCTTTCCATGAGAATTCTGAAAAGCCTGTCGAGCAAGTTGAAGAGTACAAATGAGCGGGTTGTACAGGGCAATATTTGTGATAACTGTAAGGAAAAAAGAGCCACTGCTAAAGCACCACAAACAACTGTTGATGACTCAGAGTTAATTACGAGCTAAATAACTGTTCCGAATTTGTGTCCACTAATGTTTCAACCGGTTTTATTGTAGGTCGGTCTTTAGGCCGACATGACGGGCTAAAGCCCGGCCTATGGATAGAAAAATCATCCTCAGGTTGACACATAGGGGAACGCCTATTTAGATACCAACTGGTGTTCAAGAGCCTTTCAAATAATGCATGCGGTCATTGCGCCGTCCGGGGGGCCAGACTGTTGCACCATAGGAGTCTTAATAATTACCGATAATGCTTGCGATCTTTACGACGGCCATTTGGCCCGGCCTGTTGAACGACTCTTGCATGAATAGCCTCTTTGCTGATTTCACGCCGCTCGTGCATATAGGCTTCATTCAGGGGCTGGATAAAATACCGGTCATTTTCGATCAGCAGTTGGCGAAAAATAGGCCCGTTTTCCACTATCGCCACGACATAACATTCATGTTCGATGACGCCTGAACGATCAATAACGATGATGTTGCCTTTCTTGAATTCGGGTTCCATGCTGTCATCGACGACCTGCAAGGCGACGGGCTCGCTGCCACCGCAACCACCTTCGTCAAACATATCATTCATTTCCACGGCCTTACTCCTGACAACTTTTACTTATTTCTGACCGCCGCATTCCGCCAGGATGATCGCATCCAGCCGCTCACGCCAGTCGGGCTGGTCGATATTATACCGGTTTTTCAGCTTACTGCAGTCCAGGATGGTCGATTTCGGCCGTGTTGCCGGGGTGGGATAATCCGTGCTGGGGATGGGTTTGACGCTCACCCCCAGGTCAAAACCCATGGCCTTGGCGCGGTTAAATATCGCAGTGGCAAAGCCAAACCAGCTGGTGGTGGGCTGACCTGAGTAGTGATACAGGCCCCAGGCAGCCTTGCGTGACTGGATAGCCTGGCAGAGTGTGAGGATGGTTATGGCGATATCTTCGGCCGCCGTCGGTCCGCCACGTTGATCATCGATGATACGTAGTTCATCGCGTTCTTTGCCCAGACGCAACATGGTTTTGACGAAGTTATTGCCATGCAAACCGAATACCCAACTGGTGCGCAGGATAATATGTTCCTCCAGGATAGCGGCAATCGCGCGGTCCCCGGCCAGCTTGCTGGCGCCATAGACATTGAGGGGTCCGGTGGCATCATCTTCGGTATAGGGCTGTACCTTTTCACCGGAGTAGACGTAATCGGTGGAGATATGGATCAGTGATATGCCAATTTGTTTACAGGCCCGCGCCAGGTTTTCCGCGCCGGTCTCGTTGACCCGGTAGGCCGCAGCTGTGTCCGACTCCGCCTTATCGACCGCGGTATAGGCTGCGGCATTCACCAGCACATCGGGTTTGACCTGTTCAATGGCTGATTGAAGGGAAATGGGATCGGTAATATCCAGTTGTTGGCGCGGCAGAGAAATAATTTCAATTGTGGAATCTTTTTTCTGCGTTGTCAGGGCGTGTCCCACCTGCCCTTGTGCTGCGGTAACCAGTAGTTTCATGCTTAACTTGTGAAGTGAGGTAATTTTGCAGGATGGATTTCTTTCAAAGGCAATAGGCCCTTATCCTTGTCAGACAGTACCGGATCTTTAATGGGCCAGTCGATGCCAATATCCGAATCATTCCATAACAGGCCAATCTCATCCTCAGGATGATAATAATCTGTGCATTTATATTGGAAATTGACCGTGTCAGAGGTAACACAAAATCCGTGTGCAAAACCCGGGGGTATATATATCTGCCGGTGATTTTCTTCATTCAGCATGGCCCCAAACCACCGCCCAAATGTCGGTGATCCCTGGCGTATATCAACAACGACATCAAACACCTCACCGGTTATGACTGAAACGAGTTTTCCCTGTGGATAGTTCAATTGATAATGCAAGCCTCGTAACACCCCTTTAGAGGAACGAGACAGGTTATCCTGCACAAACTCCAGTGTAATGCCCGCTTGTCGGTAACGCTCGGCCTGGAAGGTCTCCATAAAAAAACCACGCCGATCACCAAAGACCTTCGGCTCAATCACCACAACACCCGGTAATGAAGTCTCAATGATATTCATCAGATTTCCAGCTCCAACAGTTTAGTTAGATAATTTCCGTAGTTACTCTTGGCCAGGGGTTCGGCCAGCTTCACAAGCTGCTCATCACTGATCCAGCCCATGCGCCAGGCCACCTCTTCCGGGCTGCCGATCTTCAGGCCCTGGCGTTTCTCCAGGGTCTGAATAAAGTGTGAGGCCTCCAACAAGGATTCATGGGTACCGGTATCCAGCCAGGCGACGCCACGGCCCATTTTCTCGACGTGTAGCTGGCCACGTTCCAGATAGACCTTGTTGACATCGGTTATCTCCAGTTCACCGCGCGCCGAGGGTTTGATGTTGTGCGCGATATCGACGACCTGGTTGTCATAAAAATACAGACCGGTCACCGCATAGCGGGATTTGGGTTTGGCGGGTTTTTCCTCGATACTGTAGGCCTTGTCATTTTTGTCGAAGGCCACCACACCATAGCGTTCCGGGTCGTCCACCAGATAGGCAAACACCGTGGCACCTTGTTGACGCTGGGTCGAACTCCTGAGGGAGACTTGCAGGTCATGGCCATAGAAAATATTGTCGCCCAGCACCAGGGCGCAGGCATCGTTACCGACAAACTCCTTGCCCAGAATAAAGGCCTGTGCCAGACCTTCCGGTTTGGGTTGTACGGTATAGGAAATATTGAGCCCCCATTGACCGCCATCACCCAGTAACTGTGCAAAGCGCGGTGTATCCTGCGGCGTAGAGATCACCAGAATGTCTTTTATCCCCGCCAGCATCAGTGTGCTGAGGGGGTAATAGATCATCGGCTTGTCATACACCGGCAGAAGTTGTTTGGAAATCGAGAGCGTCGCCGGATGGAGTCGCGTACCGGCACCGCCGGCGAGAATAATGCCTTTCATAATGAACTATACCTTTAAGCCGAGTCGTTCCTGCTGGTATTTACCGCTTTGTACCCGTTCACACCACACACGGTTATCCAGATACCACTGGATGGTCTTTTTCATACCGGTCTCGAAGGTCTCCTCCGGTATCCAACCCAGGTCTTGCTTGATCTTGCCGGCATCGATCGCATAGCGTTGATCATGCCCTGGCCGATCGGCCACGTAGGTAATAAGATCCTTATAATTCTTTACCCCTGCCGGGTGCTGCGGCACCAGTTCTTCCAGAACCTGACAAATGGTATGCACAACATCGATATTCTGTTTTTCATTGTGGCCGCCGATGTTGTAGGTCTCACCAACCTTGCCCTGTGTCATAACCCGGAACAAGGCCCGGGCATGGTCATCGACATACAACCAGTCGCGGATCTGATCGCCCTTGCCGTAAATAGGCAATGGCTTACCCGCCAGGGCATTGAGGGTCACCAGGGGAATGAGTTTTTCCGGAAATTGATACGGCCCGTAATTGTTTGAACAATTGGTGATCACCACCGGCAGGCCGTAGGTCTTGTGCCAGGCTCGCACCAGGTGATCTGAGGAGGCCTTGCTGGCCGAATAGGGTGAATTGGGTCTGTAGGTCGAGGTTTCGGTAAACAGCCCGGTCTTGCCCAGGCTGCCGTAGACCTCATCGGTGGAGACGTGATGAAAACGAAACGCCGCCTTTGGCATTTCATCCAGCTTCAACCAGTACTGCCGTGCCGCTTCCAGCAGGGTATAGGTGCCGGTGATATTAGTCTGGATAAATTCTGCGGGGCCATCTATTGATCTATCCACATGGGATTCGGCCGCCAGATGCATGATCGCATCAGGCTGGTATTGCTTAAATATTCGTCCTATCTCATCGGCATCACAGATATCGACCTGTTCAAAGTGATAGTTGGGATTATTCTCAACCGTCAGAAGGGATTCGAGGTTGCCGGCATAGGTCAGCTTGTCGACATTGATCACCGTGACGTCGGGATGTTCCTGCATCAGATAACGAATCACTGCGGAACCGATAAAGCCCGCGCCACCGGTGACAATCATTTTCATACTCAAAACGTCCTCATTCTTTGCTTGTTAGTTTACTACAACCTTGCTATCGACGGTCACAGCTGGCCTATCCGGTTGATGTTCCTGCTGTAACTGCCAGAGATTTTCATACAAGCCCTTTTGCTCCAGCAATTGCCGGTGGGTTCCCTGCTCGACAATTTTACCACCATCGAGCACCAGGATCTGATCCGCATCGATGATCGTCGACAGGCGATGGGCAATCACCAGTGTAGTATGATTCTCGGCCACTTCACGC
>JAHEDB010000137.1:0-4093 GCA_024641465.1 Chromatiales bacterium
TTCTGTTATGCTGGTAATAATTATATGTATAGTCATCTTTGTTCTGGTTGGCTTTTATCTGTTTGAGAAGGTTTGGCGAGATTAATATCGGGGATGACTATACTAACTCTGATAGCCTGGTAGGGCGCAATCTCATTGCGCCGAATGAGTCGAAAAGAGCCGCCGCAACATTAATTACCACCGCATCAATTTAAACAACAATAACATTCAAAACAACGCAACATCAAAGGAGCTGAAGTTGCCTGACTATCGACGCTATCGAATCCCCGGAGGTTGTTACTTTTTCACTGTCAACCTGTTGCAGCGGCATGGTAATGAATTATTGACCCGGGAGATTGCCTTGTTGCGTGATGCGGTGCGGCATGTACGCAAGATACACCCGTTTCATATCGATGGCTGGGTGGTGATGCCGGAACACATGCATTGTGTCTGGACACTGCCTGCGGCGGATGATGATTTCTCCGGCCGGTGGCGGCCCATCAAGGCCATTTTCTCCCGTAATCTTTCCCATAATGAATACCAATCACCGGTAAGACAGGCAAGGGGCGAGCGTGGTATATGGCAACGACGTTTTTGGGAACACGCAATCCGCGATGACCGGGATTATGCCGCCCATATGGATTATCTGCATTTCAATCCGGTAAAACACGGCCATGTAAAACGGGTAGCGGATTGGCCGTATTCCAGTTTTATGCGGTGGGTTGACAAAGGTGTGTATCCGATAGATTGGTGTGGTGGTGGAGATATCGATGTGGATGGGGGCGAATAGTGCGGTGATCTATTATACGCAATCGGTGCAATGGGATTGCACCCTACGGTTTATATTTGTTGTATGTGACATTTGTTATTTTTGAGAGGTTATTTTGACGCAATCGGTGCAATGGGATTGCACCCTACGAAAAAGATGTTCGGGGTAGGGCGCAATCTTATTGCGCCGCATGTGCCGAAAATTGCATTGTAAATATAGTCAACGATAAACCAATTAAAGTCACCAAACCAATAATATAATCGGGTGAGAATTCTGAGCGGGTGAGGCATTGTGGTTCTGTGGTTTGTTATGCGTAATCGGTGCAATAGGATTGCACCCTACGGGGGCATTATGGTTCTGTGGTTTGTTATACGCAATCGGTGCAATGGGATTGCACCCTACACAAATGACACGCTGGGCGGACATTATTGCTCCTCTCGGGTTGAAATCAGCCCTGGCTGTTAATACGTTTATATCTGATTTATTGACCAATCATTGTAATAAGATTACGCCATACTGTTGGTAGATTCTCCGACGGTGGTTGGTAATAATGGTATGATTAATAAACTTCGATCAAGAGGATTCACCCATGAAACAGTTTTATAACAAAGGCGCGTCGATCTGGCTGGTCCTGCTCAGTATCGTCGTCGTATTCGGTCTGCTGTTTGCCATGCTGTTGCCCGCCATCAATCGCCTGCCGACGCTGGACGAAGAGGTCGGCGCGAAATGGAGTCAGGTGCTCAACCAGTATCAGCGCCGTGCGGACCTGGTGCCGAATCTGGTGGAGATCGTCAAGGGATACGCCAAACAGGAAAAGGATGTACTGGTCCAGGTCGTGGAGGCCCGTTCCAAGGTGGCGCAGATGCAACTGCCCAAGGATGTCCTGACCAATCCCGATGCCTTCAAGGCCTTTCAGGATAATCAGGGTGCCCTGTCATCGGCCCTGGCGCGCCTGATGGTGGTGGTCGAGCGTTACCCCGATTTGAAATCCAATCAGAACTTCCTCGCCCTGCAATCACAGCTCGAAGGCACGGAAAACCGCATCGCCGTCGCACGCCGTGATTACATCGAAACGGTCAAGACATACAATATCAATATACGCACCATTCCCGGTCGCTGGGTTGCCGCCATCTTCTATCCGGAAATGACCGTCAAACAGAACTTCGCCGCGCCGGAATCCGTCCAGCAAGCGCCGAAGATCAAGTTCTAAACAGTGCCCGTGATCATGCGCACGCGTTATCAAGGCTGGCTCATCCTGCTGCTGTTACAGCTGGCGGTGCTGTGCCACGCCGGTTACGACTTTCCCAAACTCACCGGGCGGGTAGTGGATAACGCCAGCCTGTTATCACCGGCTGTAAAAGAGCAACTGACGCAACAACTCGCGGCGCATGAGCAACAGACCACCAACCAGGTCGTGGTGCTCACCCTGCAAACCCTGCAAGACTATCCCATCGAGGATTATGGTTATCAACTCGGTCGGCACTGGGGTATTGGTCAAAAGGATAAAAACAACGGCATCCTGCTGATCGTCGCTCCCAATGAACGCAAGGTGCGTATCGAGGTCGGTTATGGTCTGGAAGGGCAACTCACCGATGCCCTGTCTCACGACATCATCCAGAACCGTATCCTGCCGCGTTTTCGCGAGGGCAACTTCGAGGCAGGTATTGTCGCCGGGGTTGATTCCATCCTCGCCGTGCTGGGCGGCAACTATGAACCCGTCAAACGCCTGAACTCTCCCAAGGCCAAAGACAGCATGAATATGCTCATCATTGGCCTGATCGCCCTGGTCGTCGGCGGTAACATTCTGTTAGGCAGTATCATCAAGAGCAAATCCACGGTCTCGGGCATCATCTCTCTGCTGGCCTTTGTCTTCTCCTGGCTGGTTATCGGCTCATTGGTCGCGGCAATCTTTATCGCCTTTTTGATCCTGTTGTTTACCATCTTCAATGGGCCGGGACCGCGCGGCGGTGGGCGAGGAGGTCGAGGTTATTCCAGCGGGTACGGTTACGGCGGCTATTCCGGTGGTGGCTTCTCGGGGGGAGGCGGTGGCTTCTCCGGCGGCGGGGGATCATTCGGTGGCGGTGGCGCTTCAGGAGGCTGGTGACATGACATTATTAAACGACAAAGACAAACAACGCATCGCCGCCGCCATCGCCGAGGTCGAACGCCACACCTCGGGCGAACTGGTCACGGTGATCGCCAGAAGTGCGGATGACTATCTCTACATCCCCACCCTGGCCGCGGCCCTGCTCGCGCTGATCACCCCGGCGGTGATTGATCTGATCGGTCACCCCTGGACTATGCAGCATAGCTACCTGCTACAACTGGCCGCCTTTATGGGCTTTGCCGTCCTGTTCCGCTGGCCGCCGCTCACCATGCGACTCATCCCCAAACAGGTCAAACACCAGCGCGCCCACCGCATCGCCATGGAACAGTTCTTCGCCCAAAACCTGCACCGCACCCAACAACACACCGGTGTGCTGTTGTTCGTCTCCATGGCCGAACACTACGTCGAGATCATCGCTGACCAGGGCATCAACGACCGCGTCCCCGTCGACGCCTGGCAAGGCATCGTCAACAGCTTCATCACCGAGGTCAAGGCCAGGCGCGTCGGCGATGGTTTCGTCACCGCCGTCACCGCCTGCGGTGAACTGCTCAGACAACACTTCCCGGCCGACAAAGACAACGTCAACGAACTGGCCAATCATCTGGTGGAGTTGGGTTAACGAAGTACGCGCCGTCATTCAGACACGGACTATAAACAATAATATCGTCATTCCGGCGAATGCCGGAATCCAGGCAACATCGATGAGATATCGTCATTCCGGCGTAGGCCGGAATCCAGAGCTTGAATAAAACTCTGTCAGACTGGATTCTGGTCTACACCAGAATGACAACAGTGGGAGGCGTCAATCCAGCGCAGGCTGGAATATAATGCATCGTTATTCAGGCACACACCGGAATTAAATGTATCGTCATTCCGGCGAATGCCGGAATCCATAGCTTGAATAAAGCGCCGTCAAACTGGATTCTGGTCTACACCAGAATGACAACAAAGGGGTTGACGTCAATCCAGCGCAGGCCGGAATATAATGCACCGTTATTCAGGCACACACCAGAATTAAATGTATCGTCATTCCGGCGTAGGCCGGAATCCAGGCAACATCGATGAGATATCGTCATTCCGGCGTAGGCCGGAATCCAGGAAAGGAGACGAAACCGACATGGACAAACAACCTTGTGTATACATGCTGGCCAGTAAAAAAAATGGAACCATCTACACAGGTGTAACCTCTTCTTTGCTCAAACGTATATGGGAGCACAAAAACAATCTGGTCGAGGGTT
>JAHEDB010000137.1:4193-6396 GCA_024641465.1 Chromatiales bacterium
ATGGACAAACAACCTTGTGTATACATGCTGGCCAGTAAAAAAAATGGAACCATCTACACAGGTGTAACCTCTTCTTTGCTCAAACGTATATGGGAGCACAAAAACAATCTGGTCGAGGGTTTCACTAAAAAATACAGCGTCCATACACTGGTATGGTACGAGGTCCACGAGACAATGCAATCCGCCATTCAACGGGAAAAAGCAATCAAAAACTGGAAGCGAGACTGGAAGATACGAGAGATTGAAATGACAAATCCACAGTGGACGGATTTATATCCAGCCCTGTTAGGTTAACTGGCAACCTGGATTCCGGCCTGTGCCGGAATGACGTCATCATCTGGCGCAATCCCATTACGCCATCTTTGCTGCATGTATCATCATTTCGGCCTGATTTTAGCCAGAAGGTCACAACACCTGGGCTCTCCACTAGAACGATGTGATGACATATAACTATTCCCTTTCGTTAATCAAGATAGAATAAAAGCAATAAAAAAGACCATTAAACCCAATAATCATCAATAATAGGCAATAAAAAGGCTATTAAATATTTATATATTGAGTTCCCTCGCAAGCCATCTATAATAGTCAAAATAAAGGCTGTAATAGCATTTTTAATCTATTTTGGACTAATTAAGGCCCGTTATGGACTTCTACACACTTTCAGATAAGGGCATCGCCGCAGAGCTGGGCCAGCGCCTCAAGGCCCTGCGGCTGGGTAAAAATATCACCCAGGCCGAGCTGGCCGAGGCCAGTACCGTGTCCCTCAACTCCATCAAGGCGCTGGAATCCGGGCGCGGTAAGCTCGCGACCATTATCGCCGTGTTGCGCGAGTTGGGGGCGCTGGATCAGTTGGACAGTTTTATCCCGGACACCACCATCAGCCCGTTGCAGTTAGCCAAAATGCAGGGTAAGCGCCGGGAACGAGCCTCCGGTGAGCGTCTCAAGGCAAAACCCGGGGATGAAGTCGATTGGTGAAAAAGATCGATACCGCTATTGTGAAACTATGGGGCGATACCGTTGGTGCGGTGTCATGGCTGGATGAGCGTGCCTATGGCATTTTTGAATATGCCCCGGATTTTCTAAAAAAGGGCCTGGATATTTCCCCCCTGCACATGGGTCTGGAGGCGGCGCGCAAAGGCGACGGCAAGTTCGCCTTCCCCGCGCTGAATAAAAATACCTTTCTGGGTCTGCCAGGTATGTTGGCCGATGCCCTGCCGGACAAGTTCGGCAATAGCATCATCAATGCCTGGCTGGCACGCCATGGCCGGGATAGTGCCGACTTCAGTCCCGTGGAGCGATTGTGTTATACCGGCAAGCGCGGCATGGGCGCGCTGGAATTCTCACCCGCCGTGATGGGCAAGTATGATACCTCGGTCATGGTAGAAGTCTCCGAACTGGTCGAGCTTGCGCAAACCATCATGCGTGAGCGCAACAAACTGGAGTTGCGATTAGGTGAAACCAACAAAGATAATGCCGACGCCATCCTGGATATCCTGCGTGTGGGTACCTCCGCGGGGGGCGCCAGACCCAAGGCCGTCATCGCTATGGATCAGCAGGGCAACATCATGTCAGGCCAGGCCGTCGCCCCCAAAGGCTATGACTACTGGATCCTGAAATTCGACGGCGTCACCGATTTGGAACTGGGTGAACCACGCGGCTATGGCCGTATTGAATACGCCTACTACCTGATGGCAAAGGCGGCTGGCATCAACATGACGGAATGCCGGTTACTGGAAGAAAACGGTCGCGCCCACTTCATGACCCAACGCTTCGACCGCGTGAACGGCAACAAACTGCACATGCAATCCCTGTGTGGCATCGCCCATTATGACTTTAACATAGCCGGGGCCTACAGCTATGAACAGGCCTTTGCCGTGATGCGACAACTACGCCTCAGCAAGGCCGAGGCGGCGGAACAATACCGGCGAATGTTATTCAACATCATGGCCCGTGACCTGGACGATCACACCAAGAACATATCGTTTTTGATGGGGCCCGATGGCAAATGGAAACTCTCACCGGCCTACGACGTGATCTATTCACACAATCCCGCCGGCAAATGGACCAACCAGCACCAGATGAGCGCCAACGGCAAGCGAGATAATTTTACCCAACAAGACCTGATCACAGTCGGTGAATCTATCAGCCTGAACCGGCCGGAAACCATCATCAATGAAGTCATCACCGCCATTGAGAACTGGCC
>JAHEDB010000138.1 GCA_024641465.1 Chromatiales bacterium
AGGCCAATGAACGGCGCGCCTCGATCCTGGCCGTGGCCAAGGTGCTGTTCGCCGACAAGGGCTATAACGGCGTGGCGGTGGATGAGATCGCCAGACGGCTGGGCGTCAGCCCGGCCGTCCTCTATCAGCACTTCCCCTCCAAGGAGGCGCTCTACGAGGAGGTGCTGAACCACACCTGCGAACAACGCCAGAGTTATATTGAGGCGGCCCTCAACGGCCCGGATGATTTCGGCAGTGTGCTGGAACGCATGGCGCTGGTGTTTGCCGACAAACTGGCGGGCGACAGCGACTACCTGCGCATGGAGATGCAGGCGGCCCTGGAAGACGCCCCCACGGCGCAACGCTTTTTTGAAAACCGCTGGAAGTCGTTTACCGACTTCATCGAATTCAATATCACCGAACTCACGCAGAGCGGCCAACTCGGCCACGTCAACCCGCGCATCGCCAGCCTGATGTACCAGGGCGCGCTGCGCGAGGCGCTGTATGCCAAGGTGCTCCTCAAGTCAGAACGCTACAAACAATTCACCCTGCCGGAACTCATCAAACTCACCACCCGCCTGTTTCTGAAATCGATCAGTTACCAGGCCGGTTAGGTATCCGGTGGTCACAAACGGTGTTATTGATTCCCTCTCGAAAACTCAACAACCGAGCCTAAGGTCTAAACAGGGTAATAAAAACATCATTCAGGGAATCTCTGATTTATCAATAAACGTAGGGTGCGCCCTGCGCACCGATAGGAGAAATGGTGCGTGGGACGCACCCTACGCTAGATTGTTCAGGCATTATCGGGATAACAGGCCGGTTTGTTTGCATAACTGTACATAAGCACATGGTCGATAACACGTACTGGTGTATAGTTGTCAGGCTGGAGAACTATTGATGCCGCGTTTACCTTTCAAATACCAGATCCTGCTCGGCCCCGTGATCATCGCCGCCACCCTGTCGGGGTTGATCTGGTTTAATCTCACGCAATTCCAGCAAATAAAATCCCAGAATGAGACCATTCGCCAGTGGGCGCGCATCACCGACCGCATGCACCTCGCCATCTCCACCGGTCATAGCATGGTACGTCTGGCCACCTCACTGGCCAAAGGCAAAGCCGATCAGGACGACTTGCAGTTTACCTATCTGGAACAAAGCCGGATCTTTGCGGATAACATCCAGTACCCCGAATGTTTCGATCGCATGAGCAATGAAATGCGCAACATGATCAAGCAGGCCGAGCAAACGGTTCGTTATACGGACAATATTGACCCGCAAGAAGTGATCGGCACCCTCACTGCCCTCCTGCCTCGCCTGGAGCAACAGTACAACAGCTGGTGGGCGCTGAAGCGCGGCGCCTATATCGATTACTATGACAACGTACAATCCATCAACAACCGTTTATTGAATGTATCACTCTCGGTCCTGGCGCTATGCCTGCTGCTGGCCGGCGGTACGACCGTGTGGACCTTGCGCAGTACCAATTCACGCCTGCGCAAACTGGCCGGCGATGCCGAGGCCGTGTGCCGCGGTTCGCTGGCCGAGATCCCGCCACCGGACAGGATCATCGACGAGATCGACAAGGTCACCGAATGCGCCGCACGCATGACTAATCGCCTGCTGAAGGTCGTGGCGGTAGAAAAGATCCTGCAAGGCGCGGAAGATGAACGGCGCCGCATCGCCATGGATATGCATGACCAGGTGCTGGCGGATCTAACCGCGATCAGTCGCAAACTCGAGACCGTCCGGCAACGGCCCGCTACCGAACACACCGCACAGCAAGAAGAAATCACCCAGTTGGAGGCGGAGCTGCGCGGGGCCATCCAGGGCATCCGCGAGGTGATCGATGATCTGCATCCACACAATCTGGAAATCCTCGGCCTGGCAGCGGCGCTGGAGACCCTCTGCCAGCGAATCTGCAAGGGCAATAACTGCCCGCAATTTTATCTCGGCATCGACCCGGACATCGACCGGCAACTGAACAAGCTACAGGCCATCACGCTGTATCGAATCTGTCATGAGTTGATCCATAATATTATCAAACACGCAAAGTGCTCACGTTATGAAGTTAATCTACGCATGGATGACCAGACACTCAGTTTGATAATAGAGGATAATGGGATCGGGTTTGATGCAAAGCTTGCCCCAGCCAACGGCCACGGTCTCGGCAATATCGAAGAACGCGCCAAGGCCATCAATGCCACTTGCCACTGGTCGGTATCGCGCTTTCACAGTGGCAGCCGCTTTGAACTAAATATCACCACCAACCCACTGGATAGCTGAACCATGACTGACACCCTTGCCATTGTCGTTGCCGAAGATAACCCGCGGGACATGGATTTCCTCTGTCAGCAACTCGGTAGTCACAGCCTGATCCGCACCACCACCGGCCGGGAGGCACTCAGCAAGGCCCTCGAGTTTGACGAACCCAATATCATCAGCGATATCCAGATGCCCGGCATGAATGGTATCGATCTGGCAAAAGAACTGTGGCAACAACGCCCTCAGGCGCGGATTGTCTTCTGGTCACAATACCGCGACGAATCCTATGTGCGGTCCCTGGCGCGCATGATCCCGCCCGATACGGTGTACGGTTTCGTCCTCAAGGACAATCCCACCGAGACCGTCACCCGGGCCATTCATGCCGTATTCATGGACAATCAGTGCTGGGTCGATCCACGGGTGCGCCACGTACAGGCCCGCCTGCAACGCCCGGACAGTTCATTGAGTGACGGTGAATATGAGGTGTTGATCGATATCTCCCTCGGTCTGACCGACAATGCCATTGCGCGGCGTCGTTATCTGTCACGGCGCGGTGTACAAAATCGTCTGCGCTCGCTGTATGACAAACTCGACGCCGATCACCTCAGCCCTAGCGCAATACAGCAATCCGACACGGTCAACATGCGTAACCGCGCCGTGTCCATCGCCCTGCGACGCGGCCTGTTAAATAATCCGGAGCTGGAAAAAGAAGAGCAGCTATTGCAACAATGGCTGAGTGAAGATCGACCCTGGGAGAAAAAGATCTGACTCAGGCGCCGATGCTGGAATCCGGACGTGGTTCCGGTAGTGGCGCAGGTTTATTCTCAATCTCCGGTGCCGGTGCCGGGACGGCCTCCTCAACGGGCGGTGTCTTTTCCTGCAGGGCGTTGCAATAGGCCGGCGGAGTCTTGTTCGGATATCCAGCGACCTTATCCGTGTCATCCATCATCTTGCGCAAAAACTCCCGATACTGATTCCAGTGGGTCTTGACCGGAAAATTTATATACCGCTCCGGGATGATTCGCACATAGCCTTCTTGCCTGGCCTCAGTATTTGCCTGCCAGGCGCTATTACCCCAGACCCTGACTGCGGCATAAATGGCCAGCCGCGTGGTCGAATCCACATCCGAGTCCTGCATGATGATGTCAAACAATTCGTCGGCCTGACTCCGCGTGCAGCGTTGCTCCCAATAAAGAAAATCATGCACGATAGCGGCGCGGGTATATTCACCATGGCGGGGAAAAACGCTCCAGAAAATCCGTGGCACCGAGGCGAAATCCGTGACAAAGCCGCGTGGCACGACGATCCTTTGTCCGGTATCACGCACGGAGAACACCAGATCATTACCCATCACCCAGAATTCCCCGTCATCAAACGGTATCAGTGTCGGCGGTTGTTGTACGGCGCAGGCACCGGCCAGCAGGAAAATCATTAACGAGACAAACTTGACAGTTTTGTGAAAACTTACTGACTTGAAAATCATATTTTTGTGCATCCGGCAACAATACTTGCAGCTAGTTCAGACCATAACGCCCGCCGGAGTTCAATTCGATGAGCGTTTCAATATATTAATCATTACTTATGTTAAATAAATTCAGACAAAAACCCTTGGAGTTTCCCCGTAATCTGGTCTAGAGTATAGCCAAGCTGCAGAACGTGCAGCGGGTTTTGGTCGTTTCCATTTGTGTAACCTCCTGATTTCCCCGTTTCAAAGCCTGCAGCCAGGTTATTGTTTATTTATCTACATCAAGGTTTAGTAATATGGCTACAGGTACTGTTAAGTGGTTCAATGAGTCCAAGGGTTTCGGTTTTATCTCTCAGGACGATGGCGGCAAAGATGTGTTCGTGCACTTCAGCGCAATCAAGGGTGATGGGTTTCGTACCCTGAAAGAAGGACAAGCCGTCAGCTTCGACGTCGAGTCCGGCCCTAAAGGCCCACAGGCTTCTAACGTTATTCCCCAATAAGATATAAACCGACCCCACCACCTGGTGGGGTTGGCTTTTTAGCTTACTGATATTTCGGCCCTTGCTGTAGTCACCAGCAAGCAAGGCTGCTACGGCTTAAAATTCCCCTCGTCAACGACCATTCACGGTGTCTATTGCCGTCGCCTCACGGTTTTGTTTGTTGCACGGCCCATTGCCGACCCTGATTTGTTCTATTCTTCTTACAGGCCATCAGAGGGAATTCATTATGGGTCAAAAAATAAAGGTTTGGGATATTGCCACACGCATCTTCCACTGGTCCCTGGTCGTGTGTTTTTGTACAGCCTATATCACCGGTGAAGGTGAAAGCCTGCTGCACATCTACATCAGTTACATCATCATCGGCCTGCTGGCCTTCCGTCTGGTGTGGGGCTTCATCGGTCCCCGCTATGTTCGCTTCAGCAATTTTGTTCAGGGCGTCAAACCCGCCTACCAGTACCTGCAATCGATCCTGACGCACCGACCGATTTATTATCTCGGCCATAACCCCCTCGGCGGCTGGATGATCGTCATATTGCTGGTCGCCCTGACCCTGACCAGTTGGACCGGGCTGGACCTGTATGCCCAACAGGGCAAGGGACCCCTGGCCTCGGCGGAAGACATTCGGATGGCGGCGGAACGAACCCGTGACAAAAATGCAACACACGATAGCGTGGAACAACGACTCGACAGGGACAATGAACAGGGCAGGGGAAAATGGCTGGAAGAGCTGCACGAGGCGCTGGCCAATCTGACCCTGCTACTGGTGCTGGTGCACATCGGCGGAGTTGTGATCTCCGGCAAGTTACACCGGGAGAATCTTGCCAGGGCCATGCTGACGGGGTACAAGACCCCGCCCGATGACTTTAAAGCGGATTAATCTTTTTTAGACTTGCGCGGCTTGGCCCTGGGCTTGTCCGATGAAGGCTTGCCCGACTTGGCCTTGATGGTGATCTTCTTACCCGCCCGTGGATTGGCGGAGCGTGGCTTATCCTTATCCTTTTCCTTGCCCCGGAAGGTCGGCGGCTTATCGCCGAGGCGGGAGATCTTCAACTGCTGACCCGACACCCAGACCTTCTGCAACTCGCCAAACACTTCCCGCGGCATTCCCTCCGGCAGGTCCACCGTACTGTAGTCATCGTGGATGCGGATCTGGCCGATGTGTTTGCTATCCAGCCCGGCCTCATTGGCGATCGCGCCGACGATATTACCCGGCTTGACGCCGTGCACGTGCCCGACCTCGATACGGTAGGTCTGCATACCCTCTTCGGTTTCACCGCGCTCGCGGCGTTTGAAGTCACCACGACCTTCGTGTTCGCGGGGCGCGCGATCACCACGCTCTCTCGGTGCACGTTCCCGATCACCGCGATCCTGCCGCACCGGACGATCCTTGGCGGACTGTTTCGACGGCTCTTTCAATAATAACGGTTCATCACCCTGCGCCAGTTTGGCCAGCGCAGCCGCGATCTCGATGGCGGGGATGTTGTGTTCCTGCTGATAGCTCTCCAGCAGTTCCTGATACAGACCCAGGCCCTCGGCCTCGATGGTATCGGTGATCTTTTGTTTGAAGGCGGCGATGCGTTTGTCGTTGAGGAGTTCAGTGGAGGGTAACTCCATCAACTCGATCTTTTGCTTGGTGGCGCGTTCGATGGCGCTGAGCAGATTTCGTTCGCGTGGCGCGACGAACAGGATGGCATCCCCCTTGCGACCGGCGCGACCGGTACGACCGATACGGTGCACATAGGCCTCGGTGTCATACGGAATATCATAGTTGACAACGTGGCTGATGCGCGTCACGTCCAGACCGCGCGCCGCCACATCGGTGGCGATGACGATATCGATCTGTCCCGACTTAAGTTGTTCAATGGTGCGTTCGCGTTGCTTCTGCTGGATATCACCACTCAGGGCGGCGGCAGAATAGCCGCGTGCCGACAGCTTTTCTTCCAGCTCGACGGTCATTAATTTAGTCCGCACAAAGATGATCATGCCATCGAAGTCTTCCGCCTCAAGGATACGGCTCAGGGCATCGAGCTTGTGCAGACCGCTGACCATCCAGTAACGCTGGCGAATGCTCGCCGCCGTGGTGGTCGTGGTCTTAACGGTGATCTCGGCCGGATTGTTCAGATACTTCTGCGCGATCTTGCGGATCACCGCTGGCATGG
>JAHEDB010000139.1 GCA_024641465.1 Chromatiales bacterium
GTCGCCCAACTCCAACTCCCGGCTTTGATTGTGCACGACCGCGACGACACCGATGTGCCGTATCAACTTAGCGAGCAACTCGCCGCATACTGGCCCGATGCAAAACTCCATTTAACCGATGGACTGGGACACCGGCGCATCCTGCGTAATCAGGAAGTCATCGAGGCAGTTACTAAGTTTATTAACGGCTAGGATAGATCCCAGACCGGCGGGTCGAGGTTAACACCGTTGTTATTATTGATCCGAAACCAGCCCGTCAGGCTGTAGCGGGATCGACCGGCCGGCAACACCTCGTGCGGAAACTCTTCGCTCAGAAAAAACACCATCTTACCGAAAGTGGGCTGCACGGTTTCGAGCACAGCCTCACCCTCCGACGGATACATCACCAGTTCACCGCCATCCTGTGCTTGCCAGTTTGGATTCAGATACAGGATGCTGGTCAGGCGACGATTCGATGAGCCGCGGAAAGAGTCGAGGTGTTTTTTATAAAACGCGCCCTGCGGGTAATGGGCGTAATGACACTCATAATCGAACAGGCCGAGAAACAATTCGCGATTCAGACACAGACGCAGCTGTTCGATCCATTGCAGGTAGGCTAACGCCGGAGTGTGACTCGAATCCAGCCAGTGGATCCGGTCGCGTCTGACAAAGCGATTGAGTTGATGGTCCTGTTCACGGCCGATGCCCGCCGAGTAAAACGCCTGTGTGTCGGTCTGTTTGATATCGATAAACAGCGTCTGCAACAGCTCCAGTGGTAAGACGGGATCGAGAATGATATAGCCGTGCAGGCGCAGGCCATCGACGATACGGGCGAAGACATCGCCATCAGAGGGACCACGGGTAGGGAGGCTAGTGTTCAGACACGCAGACTCAGGCAGACGGACCGGCGGCCTTTATATCGCAAATTATCCCCCATACAAATACATTTCTAGGGTTTGCGTGGGTAGACGATCAGGCAGGTCCGCAGGCCCGACTGGCCAAAGCGGAAGGACTTATTAAAGGTCGGCCGGGCGATAGGCAAAAACAGGTTATCGGTTTCGGAACGATAGGTTTCCTCGTCCGCCTCCGGGTCGTGGATATAGATAAAGGTGTCATCAACACCACTCACCACCACCCAGTGCGGCGCCTTGGTGCGGGTGAAGCTGTAGGAGCTGATCAGGACTAAGGGCACACCGCCCTCGTGCATCGCGTTTTCCAGATATTCGAGACTGATGTCGCCGTAATGCAACTCGATGTCGGTCTGTTTGATCTGCGCCAGAAAGTCCTCATGCACCAGGGCCATGACGGTCTTTTTCTCTTCGCTGCGCACCCCATCGAGAAACAGCGGGGTGCGAATATTGAGCCACAGCTCGACACGGAAACCTCGCTGCCAGCCGGACAGCGCCAGCCCCAACGGGCTGCATCCACCGTGCCCCGAGGTCATATAGATGGTGGTGGCCTCGCGCCAAAGCTGAAACTCCAGGGTTCGATCCAGCTTGATGTCCTTATTGATGGTCTGCATGGCCATCATCAGTGCGGCCGGGCCACAGGTGAATTCGGTGGTCTGTTCATAATAAGGCACCGAGCCAAAATCAAACTGATCTTCACGATACAGAATACGCTTCTGATAACGCAGGGCGTCGGCGTGGTCCTCGTAATAGTCCTTGATCATGCCGAAGGGGTGATAACCGTTGCGTTCATACAATTTGATCGCCTTGCGGTTTTCGGGGTGCACCTCGAGGCGCATGTAGATACAGTTGCGTGCCGCCGCCAGCTTCTCGCCGTGGTGCAACAACACCTCGCCCACGCCCTGGCCACGTGCCTCAGGCAGCACTGCAAACGAATAGACCCGCGCCAGGTGGGTGCCGCGGTGATACAGGATCAGGATATAACCGATGATTTTGGCTTCCTGCTTGGCGAGGACAAAATCACTATTGCCTTTCTGGATCATCCACTTGAAACTGCGGCGCGACATGCGGTCAAACAAAAAGCAGCGCTTTTCGATCTCGTACAGTTCATCCACATCGTCAACAACGGCGCTGACCAGCTCGACCGGTTTGTGTGTCGCTTTAAATTCGGTTTGCATATTCATTCCGTCCCTGTCAGGCCCTGCAGGGCCTGGCGGATCACCTGTCGACCCCGTAACAACACCATCTCCTGCCAGTCCGGGGTGGCGGGATAAAAATTATTGCGTATCTGTCGTTTGACCTGTTGGGTGTGTGGCGCATCCCACTCAAACGGCGAACGATGTAGGAGATGGTCACGCCGCAGGGCCTCGAACATCGCCTCAACACTATAAGTGCCGAACTCCAGGGTGACAAAGCACACCCTGTCGCCCAGTTGTTCCTGCCAAAGATAATCGATCAGCCCCTGTTTGGGTACTGAACTTGAACTGCCGAGGGCCGGTTCGGTGACGCTCTGGCCGTAGACCCGCTTTGCCCAGGCGACCCCGGCCGATGCCGGCGGGTGGTCACAGATCAGTTCGCCATAACCGAACGGACCCAGGCCGGTATGGACATCGACCACCGCGACCTGCCGCCGCCCGGTCAGGTCATAGTCCTTGATAATTTGCTCAAGGCTCAGGCGTGACGGGCTGGCCTGCCGCCCACCGTAAAATAAACCTTCCGCATAGTCATACTGACCGCCACTCACCGCCAACTCAAAGGCCTGCTGGCCATGTTTTTGTCGGTAGGCCTGTAACCGTTCGTCGGCCACCGGCCAGTCCCGTTCCGTGGCCGGTAACAAGGCATCTGCCAGCTCGACGTAACCGGCATTCACCGGTAAGGCTTGGCCGAAATCGATAAAGTTACGATTCAGATCAATCCCCTGCTCATTGACCCGCCTGAGCCAGGCAAAGCCATAGGGATTGATCGCATGGATATAAAGAATGGCCAGGTCAGCCGCCAGCGGTGTTTCCGCCGCGCCGCGCAGGCTGTCGATCTGGATGGCCGAACCGGCAAAGCCTTCCACTCCGTGGGTGGCGCTTTGCAGCACCAGAACCCGCGACGCCTGCGGGTCGCCACGCCAGGTAATGGCCGTCAGCAACTTTTCTCCGGCCGGGCCGGTAGGGCTATAGACAAACTCCCGGTATACGCTATGCTCACGCTGATCGCAGGCATGCTGTTTGAATCGTTGCTGCGCCACGGCATAACTGCCGGAGTAGCACTCATCAAGATAAGCGGTGGGAAGCAGGACAGACTGCATGTTAACCTACGGGTCAGGACAAAGACTGCACTATGTATAGTTGAGGAAAGATAACTTTCCATCCCCATGATAACAAATAGTCATCGCGTTTACTGCTACTGTGTAGTCTGTTTGTTCGGTTCCTCTGTTCCAGCCAATCTGTTAAGATAAACACATGCATCCCGTATTAATTGTTGTCGACAATCCACAGGATTGGACCACCTCCTACTATCCTTCCGATAATGTGGTCAGTGTCCAGGATTACCTGTCGCAAAATAACGAACTCAATACACCCACGACCCACGTCATTAATCTCTGCCGCAGCTACAAGTACCTGACCAACGGTTACTATTGCTCCCTGCTGGCCGAGGCGCGCAGCCACAAGGTCATCCCCACGGTGCGCAGTATCAATGACCTGAGCAACAAGTCTCTCTATAGTCTCGACATCGGCAACCTCAACCAGCTACTGGAAAAGGCCCTGCCAGACCAGCATCAGACGATCGACACCCTGACCATCAAGCTGTTCTTCGGCTATACCGAAAACCCGCAGCTGGAAAACCTCGGACGGCAGATCTTTGAACTGTTCCCCTGCCCGATCCTGCTGGTCTCCCTCAAGCGGCGGGATCGCTGGTTTATCGAATCGATCAAACCCGGCGCCCTCAACACCCTCGAAAACCGGGATGAGGACCTGTTCGCCGAGTCACTGGAAAAATTCAACAAGGCGGTGTGGCGCAAGCCTAAATCGAAGAAGAAATACCGCTACGACCTGGCGATCCTGGTCGACCCGGATGAAAAGCTGCCGCCCAGCGACAAGGTAGCGCAGAAAAAATTTGTCAGTATCGGCAAACAACTGGGGATCAACGCCGAGCTGATCACCAAAAAGGATTATGTGCGACTGGCCGAGTACGATGCCCTGTTTATCCGCGAGACCACCGCCATCGACAACCACACCTACCGCTTCGCCAAACGGGCCGAGAGCGAGGACATGGTGGTGATCGATGACCCGCAATCGATCCTGCGTTGCACCAACAAGATCTACCTGGCCGATCTGCTCAATACCAACGGCATCCCTACGCCGACAACATTGATCCTGAGTAAGGACCGGCAGAAGGAAGACATCAAGACCGCCATCGAGGCCCTCGGCTTTCCGATGGTGATCAAGATCCCGGACGGTTCCTTCTCGCGCGGCATCGTCAAGGTCGAGGATGAGGAATCCCTCAAGGAACACGCCACCGAACTGTTCAAGACATCGGCCCTGGTGCTGGCCCAGGCCTATACCTTCACCGATTACGACTGGCGTGTCGGCGTGCTGAATAAAAAGCCGATCTTTGTCTGCAAATACTATATGTCGCGTGGTCACTGGCAGATCTACAAACACAATGCCGGCGGCGGTGTCGTGTCCGGCGCCTTCCAGACCCTGCCGGTATATGAAACCCCGAAGAAGATCCTCGACGTTGCGGTGCGCGCCGCCAATCTCATTGGTGATGGTTTCTACGGCGTCGATGTCAAACAGATCGGCGATGCGGGCGTGGTCATCGAAGTCAATGACAATCCCAATGTCGATTCCGGGGTGGAGACCAAATTCCTCGGTGATGATTTATATCGAATCATTCTCGAAGAGTTTATCCGCCGCCTGGAACGCAAGCGCATCGGGATTTGATCGTTGCTACAGATGAGTACCCCGTATTACGCTTTGCTGCATACGGGCTACCTGCCAAACCACTTTAATTACTGTTCCCGCTGCTGTGTAATGTCCCGGTAGGCGCGCAGCGACACGGTGAGGCAGGAATAGAGCTTCTGCGCGGTGAGGTCAGACTTTTCCACGTAGCCGTTGATGTCATAACTCGTCATTACATGCTGCTCTGGTGCCTGGCCGGGCTGACCGGTGCGGATGATGATCCGCACCTTATAGTTGTTCAGCTCTTCGCGGACATACCTTGCTGCATCGAGCCCTGCTGAATCCGACTCCATAACAACGTCGAGTAACAGCACCGCGGTATCCGGGTGCTTCTTCATCAGATTGCGGCAGGCCGCACCGGAATAGCCCTGAATGATCTCCACCGGCCGCCCTTCGAAGGTATAATCGGCCAGCACCATGATGCTCACCTGATGGACCTCATCATCGTCATCGATAATCATCACCTTCCACGGTGTAACCTGTGAGTTTAATATGTCCTCACCGTCTGACTGTCCGGCATCCCTCAGCCAGTCGGCGCCAAACAATAATTCCTTACCTTTCTTCGCTGCTGCTATTTCAGTCTGCATCACGGGTTGCTTCCTCATTATTTCTTAACACATTTATGAATCATGTTTCTGGTAATCAGTTTTGACAACTATCCACGCGCCTGTTTTGCCGCCTCCGTCTGACGGGTCCGGTTCGGGATTTCGATATGAAAGTTCGTTCCCTCACCCACAGTACTAGCGCACTCGATCGTGCCGCCCAGTGTCTGGGTCACCAGATTAAATACAATGTGCATCCCCAGACCACTTCCCCCCCGACCTCGCTGAGTAGTGAAAAAGGGTTCATAAATCTTTTGCAGATTCTCCGCGGTAATTCCCTTGCCGTCATCGCTGTATTGCAGACGGACGCCGCCCCGTAAGTTTTCCAATACGCGGATCCTGATCCGGCCATTACGCCGCTCTTCAAAACCGTGGATCAGTGAATTCATCACCAGATTGGTCAGCACTTGTGACAGGGCGCCGGGGTGATTGTATATCAATAAATTCTCCGGGCAGTCTATCGATACCTGATGTTCACCCGTCTTGAGTTTTGGCGTGAGGCTTTGCAGTACCTCATGCAGGTATTCATTCAGATTAAAACTGCGCAACTCATCACTGGTCTGATCCACCGCCACCTGTTTGAAGCTGCGGATAAGATTGGCGGCTCGATCGAGATTGGTTTTGATGATCCGGCTCGATTCCGCTGATACGGACAGCAGCGCCTCGAAATCATCACGGGTCAGTTGCCCGCTCTGATAACGCGCCGCATAGTGTTCCACTTTCATTTGCAAATGACTGATGGCCGTCACACCGATACCCACCGGCGTGTTGATCTCGTGCGCCACCCCGGCCACCAGGCCGCCCAGCGAGGCCATCTTTTCCGATTGAACCAGTTGCGTCTGTGTCTCATTGAGATGCTTTAACGAACTTTGCAACTCCTGTGTACGATTAGTGACACGCTGCTCCAATTCCTCATTGA
>JAHEDB010000140.1 GCA_024641465.1 Chromatiales bacterium
CAATCTTTTTTTCCACCGTAGCCAGCAGATCGATATCCAGGCGCTCGGCCAGACGCAGGCTGTAGATAAAGATATCGGCCAGCTCAAACGCCACCGCCTGCAACTTGTCGGCCTCCAGCTGTTTGCTTTGCTGCTCCGTCAGCCACTGGAAGTGTTCCACCAGCTCCGCCGCCTCGACGATCAGGGCCATCGCCAGATTTTTCGGGGCGTGGAACTGTTCCCAATCCCGCTCAACGGCGAATTGTTTGAGACGTTGTTGTAACTGGTCTATTTCATTCATGCGATTGACTCCATTCACAATGGTTTAAAAATAAAAAAAAGCCCGCGAAGCGGGCTTTTTTTAGTTGGATAACAGGAGATTAGTGCACACCAAACTGCGCTGCCTCCTGGGCATGTCGGTGCAATTCCAGACAGGACCAGGATGTATAATCAACAATCTGTCGGCTGCCATCGAGATATTCGATGACGACGCTGGATGGGCGCGTATCCGCATACATCAGCATTTTTACCTTGAGCAATTTTCCTGTTTTATTCATATACCAGTTGCCAACCACTGGCTGGTGATTCATAAACATCGTAACCGAGCCTCCCGATTTTATTATGTATTGCTAACACACCCTAAATATCTATCTTACCAGACTCTACTGGTAGCTACTATTTTTTTGTGGTTATACCAACTTTATCTTGAGTAATTTACTCAGGTTTACTCGTCGGTTACACACCCTTCCGAAGCGGTCTTAACGTTTTTTATATATTTGTAGAGCGTACCACGATTTGTCTTATAAGGTGGCATTTCCCAATCGGCACGACGCTTGGCAAACTCCGCCTCAGAGACATTAACCGACAGGGCCTGCTGTTCAGCATCAATGGTAATCTCGTCACCATCCCGAATCAGGCCAATCGGGCCGCCATCCTGGGCCTCAGGTACGACATGACCGATGATAAACCCGTGCGAACCGCCCGAAAAGCGCCCATCTGTGATCAGCGCCACATCGTTGCCCAGTCCTGCCCCCATGATGGCCGAGGTCGGAGTCAGCATCTCGGGCATGCCGGGACCACCCTTCGGGCCTTCATAGCGGATCACCACCACATCGCCCTTACCGATCTTCTTTTGCTCCAGGGCCGTTAGCATGTCCTCTTCACAGTCATAGACCTTGGCCGGGCCAACAAAGCGCAGACCTTCCTTGCCGGTGATCTTCGCCACCGAACCGCCGGGGGCGAGATTGCCCTTGAGGATCTGGATGTGCCCGGAGGGCTTGATGGCCTTGTTCACGGGCATAAAGACATCCTGGCCGGCCTTCAGCCCGGGCAGGGAGGCAAGGTTTTCAGCGATAGTCTTGCCGGTAACAGTCATGCAATCGCCATTCAGCAGACCTTCCTGTAACAGATATTTCATCACCGCCGGGGTGCCACCGACATTGTGCAGATCTTCCATCACATACCGGCCGCTGGGTTTGAGGTCGGCGAGGAAGGGAATGCGATTACTCACCGACTGGAAATCATCGATGGTCAGATTCACGTCTACCGAACGGGCCATGGCGATCAGGTGCAACACCGCGTTAGTCGAACCACCGGTGGCCATAATGATGACCATGGCATTTTCAAACGCCTCGCGGGTCATGATATCGCGCGGCTTGATGTCCTTTTCCAGCAGGTGACGGATGGCCGCCCCGGCCTTGATGCATTCTTCCAGCTTACCGGGGTCGGTGGCCGGCACGGAGGAACTATAAGGCAGGCTCATGCCCATGGCCTCGATTGCCGTGGCCATGGTGTTGGCGGTATACATCCCGCCGCAGGCGCCGGCGCCGGGACAGGAATTATTCACAATACCCTGCCGCTCCTCTTCGTCGATCTTACCGGCAATGAACTGGCCATAGCTCTGGAAGGCCGAGACGATATCCAGCGGCTTACCCTTCAAATGGCCCGGCTTGATCGTGCCACCGTAGACCATCAGGGCCGGTCGGTTCAGGCGCCCCATGGCGATCAGGACACCGGGCATATTCTTGTCACAGCCGGGGATGGCGATCAGACCGTCATACCACTGCCCGCCCATCACTGTTTCCACCGAATCGGCAATGATGTCCCGCGACTGGAGGGAATAGCTCATGCCACGGGTCCCCATGGAAATACCATCCGAGACACCAATAGTATTGAACCGCATACCCACCAGGTCCGCGGCCACCACACCTTCTTTCACCCTGGCGGCCAGATCGTTGAGGTGCATATTGCAGGTGTTGCCCTCCCACCAGACGCTGGCGATACCCACTTCGGCTTTTGTCAGATCATTGGAGGACAAACCGGTCCCTAACAACATGGCCTGGGAGGCCCCCTGCGATTTGGGTTCGGTGATTCGGGAACTAAACTTATTTAATTTCTCGGCCATTGCTCAAGATACTCCGTCGCGTGTACTGTCAGTCGTAAAATATTTGGTACAGGATATTTTTTAAAAAGCCGTTGTGTCATTATTATCCTTCACGTTGTCGGGGTAATATGACCGGACAGGGGTGAAGTATAAAACAACTTGCCGGGCAACCGCCAAAAAGCGGGGCATAATTCACATTTTATCGCGTTAAGTTCGACCAGGATACGCCGATACATTGGTATAACAACGGCTACAATAATTTAGGTAAATAAAATCAAATAATTAAAACAGCCCATAATAAGCCCAATGTTAAGTCTCTACGGAATCACAATGAAGAGAATCTATCTGTACAGGAAGTTCAGTTTATCTGCCACTTTATTGCTGGCCGGACTGCTATCGGCCCCAGTTCCCTCCCTCGCGTATGACAAGGACACCTTGGCAAAACAGCGAAATGACTTCATCGCCGCCGAAAATGCCCTGAATAGAGGGCAAACGACCAAGTACTCCAGCCTGATCGCCGGACTCGAAGACTATCCGCTCTATCCCTATCTGAAATTCCAGAAAATGAAACGGCAGTTGTCGCAAACAGACAATGCCGAAATCAAAAAATTTCTCGATGAAAATGTCGCCTCGCCGGTTGCCGACCAACTGCGTCACGCCTGGCTGCGCAAACTCGCCAGGCAACAGCAGTGGCAGACCCTGGTGGATAATTATTTCGTGGCCAAGGACACTCAATTGCATTGCCTGTATTCCAGGGCTCTGTTTGAAATTCATGATCCCCGCGCGGCGGATGTCGCCAGGGAACTCTGGCTGACTGAAAAATCCCTGCCCGGCAGTTGTGACTACAGTTTCAAACGTTTACGTGAGGCCGGCATTCTCAACGAGGACCTGGTCTGGCAGCGGATCCGACTCGCCCTGTATGCCAGTCAAAGCCGCCTGGCGACCCACCTGGGTCAGGAACTGCCTGCCCAGGACCGTAAAATGTTGCAGGTATGGCTCGATATTCGTCGTAAACCTCAATCCATCGGCAAGGCCTATAACCTCGACATCAGCTATCGCCCCGAAGTCGTACGCTGGATGATCGTCGATGGGGTGCGTGGTCTGGCGAGAAACGATGAGCTGGAGGCCACCCGCGTCTGGACGGAAATTCGCGGTGAATATGCTTTCCACGTCGAAGACCATCAGCGGGTAGAACGCCGACTGATCTACAAGCTGTCGCAAAGCGATGATGATTCGGCGCAGTACCTCTTAAAAGGTCTGACCCCGACCCTGCCAAATGGGCGCATGCATGCCTATTATGCCCTGTCCGCGGTACAGGACCTGGACTGGAAATCCGCCCTCGACTGGATTGGCCGCATGGAGGATCCCGAACAACAGACGCCCCGCTGGCAATACTGGCGCGCCCGCGCCCTTGAGGCACTGGGTCACGTCGAAGAGGCCCGTGGCCTCTATATGTTGATCGCCAACGACCGCAGCTATTACAGCTTCCTGGCATCGGATCGCGCGGGTCTGTCCTACCGGTTCGACAGCCGTCCAATCCAGTACAATGATGAAGATTTGCTGAGTCTGAAAAAGGTCCCGGCCCTGCTGCGCGCCAGTGAATTGTTTTTCCTGAAGCGTATCGTTGAGGCGCGGCGGGAATGGAATTTTGCCCTTGGTCTGATGAACAAGGAACAATTGCTCAAGGCCTCCAAACTGGCCCACCAGCTTGGCTGGTACGATCGTGCGATTGTCACCATGGCCCAGGCCGGCTACTGGGATGATCTGGAACTGCGCTTCCCGCTGGCCCACCAGAGCCTGATCCTGGAAAATGCCAAACGTCAGGACATCAGCCCGGCCTGGGCCTTTGCCATCATTCGCCAGGAAAGCGCCTTTACCCCCGATGCCCGTTCTCACGCTGGGGCTATGGGCCTAATGCAGATCATGCCCCATACCGCCCGCCAGGTCGCCCGCAGCATGAACCTGCGCACCCCACGGCGTAACGACCTACTAGACATCACCACCAATGTCCGCCTCGGGGTGAGTTACCTGAAGAAGGTACGTGACAAGTTTAATGGTAACTCGGTGCTGGCCACCGCCGCCTATAACGCAGGGGGCTATCGGGTGCAAACATGGTTACCGGAAGAGGGCGCCATCCCGGCCGATCTGTGGATTGAACAGGTGCCGTTTGATGAAACCCAGGACTACCTGAAACGGGTGCTGGTCTATACCGTGATATATGAAAAACGTCTCGGCCTGGAAACCGTCCCCCTGCTGAAGCGGATGATCCCGATTACCAGCAAGGAACCGCTCGTCCTGTCACAAAAAGAGAAAAAACCGGTACCGGGCGTCTGATATCAGCCATATTTGCTGGGCTTAATCACAACTTATTGATCTGAAAAGTCATAATATCCTAAAAAAGCACCATCCCGGACCGATAATGAACTTAGGTCCATCTCACATATCAGGATATGCCCAACCATGCCTTATCTGCTTTCATTAATAACCGCTACCCTGGCACTCGCCACGATCATGCACTTGAAACGCCAGTTGCGTAAGACGGCCCGCATCAGACAGGATCTGCACGAAGCCCGCGCCAGTAAGGCGCTGACGGGCCTGCATTCATTGCGTAAACAAAACGATTAAAAAGACATACCGGGGAAACCTGTTTCACCCGGTAATAATTGACGCCAACCAATAGAATTCGAAGATAAAGCTTCGCTTATAAACGCTGGGTATTGAAGGTAGTAATGATCTGATCTTCCAGTGTTATGCGATCCGCCAGGACTTCACCCAGTTTTGACAAATCATGCTCCAGCATCGACAGATTGTCGCAGTGATCTTCACAGTCATATTTCTCGTTGAAATCCAGTATAAAACGGGTTGAAGCAGCAATTTCCGGATAAATCTTCTCGGCGATTTTACGTACCTCGGTACGCCGCTCTGCATCTTCTTCAATAAAGCGATATAACTGGAAATGGGCACTGGCGGTGTAGTCGACCAGGGTCTCACAAAACTCCTGCAACATGAGTTGCAGTTCCTTGTTTGGCTGGTAGGGGCGCATCCCGGCGAGTTGGCTGAAGAGTGTTAAGGTTTCGGTGCGGGTCTCCATCAAGGTATTGAGCTTGTTGAGAGATTTCGACCGTCGATCAATCGAAGCGCGTTGTGTTGACGTCATATTTGTCCCCTTGGTTATTTTTTGTAGTGAATAAAACTGGAACACTCTACTATGCACTTAGTATGCCATGGCTTGTCAAGGCTCTTTTAGCGTGCTTATCGGACGGTCCGGGTCGGTTATCCATTCGCTCCATGAACCCGGGTAAAGTAATGAACCTGATAAGCCAATGATTTCCATAGCCAAAATATTGTGGCAGGCTGTCACGCCCGAACCGCAACTGTGCACAATACTTTTTAGTGTGCGGTTTATAACAGTTTGTGAAAAAGTGGCTTGTAATTGCCGGGGCGTCAAAAATTTTCCGTCGGCGTCAAGATTTTTTTCAAACGGTAAATTCACCGAACCGGGGATATGCCCGGCGACTTTATCGAGTGGTTCCACCCGGCCCAGAAAGCGCGCCTCGTCGCGGGCATCGATCAACATGATTTCATTATTCGCCAGGCGTGTCTGCACTGCCTCCGTCGAGACCCACAGCGCATCGTTGACCCTGGGGATAAATTCCGTTGGCTTAAACACAGGGATGGTCTGACTCAAGGGCCGGTTACCGGCAGACCAGGCCGCCAGGCCGCCGTTTAACACCGCCACCCGCTGATGGCCCAGCCAGCGGCTCAGCCACCACAGCCGGCTGGCCAGGGCACCGTTCCGGCCATCATAGGCCACCAGTTGGGTATCCGGGCCAATGCCCCACTCGCCGAAGCGTTTCGCGAGCAAGACAGGATTGGGTAAGGGATGGCGGCCAGAGATGGGCGTAAGCGGACCTGACAGATCCTGCTCAAGGTCGGCGTACAGGGCATGGGGGAGATGGGCCTGCTGATAACTACGCCGCCCGGCCGC
>JAHEDB010000141.1 GCA_024641465.1 Chromatiales bacterium
TGCCCCACGCCGTGGCCCTGGTCCGGCCGCTGGTGACGGGCCGTGCGATCGATCAACCGCTGCTGCACCTGGCGGTGCTGAGCGCCTACGCGGTGATCAGTTATTATATTGCGGTGGTGATGGTGAGGAAAAAACTGCTGGTCTGAGTTTCATAGCAAGCAGATCTGGGTAGTTCTCTGCTCAAGTGCACCTCAAAAAATCAACGCAGAGACACAGAGAACGCAAAGGTCACAGAGTGAAAATATGTAATCACTATAAAAATCATCTCTCCGCCTCTGCGACCTCCACATTATACACCCAACATATAAATATCTTGTTTACCCGGTACTACGCCAGAGATGACTTATCGATGAACCCGTTTTGTCGCCGTCACCTGTTTGCCGGTTTTGACCGGCGTCTTGTGCTTGGCCCACAGGCCTTCGAAGAAATGCCGTGCATTGCTACCGAGGGTGCGGGTGCGATAACCGCCTTCCTGGACCACCAGGGTCGGTAGGTTCAGGCTGCCGATCAACTCGCCGTTTTTTTGAAAGTCTTTAGCGGCAAGCTGCCAGGTGCCGGTGGGGTCGGCCTTGGCGGTATCCAGACCCAGCGCGATAACAAGGAACGCCGGGTTAAATTCGCTGATCTTTTTCAGCGCCTTGGCGAGGGTGCGGTGATAACGCTCGACACTGGTGTCTTCCGGCAGGGGCAGATTCAGGTTATAGCCAAGGCCTTCACCTTCGCCGGTCTCATCGGCAAAACCCGCAAAGTGCGGATAGGCGAAATGAGGGTTGCCGTGGATCGACACGGTAAATACATCGGCGCGTTGATAAAAAATATCCTGCGTGCCATTGCCGTGATGAAAATCCACATCGAGGATCGCGACGCGACCATAACGACTCAAATAGTTGGCAGCCACGGCGGAGGAGTTAAAATAACAGAATCCACCAAAGGCGCGGCGTTCGGCATGGTGGCCTGGTGGTCGCACCAGGGCATAGGCGAGATTAAACCCTTCGAGAATGGCCTCGGCACCGGTGACGGCGCAATCCACGGCGCCGCGCGCCGCCAGATAGGCGTTGTGATTCAGCGGCGTGAAGGTGTCCATACAGTAGTAACCGACCTGTAATTCAAAATCCTTTGGCGGCCGGGCAATATTGCGGATGGGAAAGATGATCGGGTAAATGGATTTCCCCATCGGCAGGCGCGCACAGGCGCGTCGCAGATAATGCACATAATCCGGGTCATGCACGGCCTTGATATATTTCTCCGGTGTCCTTTTTGGATTAATGCGGGTAAACAGGCTGGTCTTGTTCAGATGATGCAAAATGGCCGACAGCCGGACCGGCGCCTCCACATAGCCGTGGTCCTTGACGTGGTGGATATCGTGTCCTTCATTCACGATCAGGGCAATGCCGCGCGTTTGCGGAACAATCTGACTGGCCTTTTTGGCCTTCAGGTAACGCGGCTCACGCAATTCCGATGGGTCATCCACAAACGAATTGACGACCTCGGTGATCATACTTTTTGAAACGATATCGCCATATTTACGCTCGAGGATGGCGCGCACGACCTTTTGCGTCACCTCACGCCGCAGGATAACCCCCTGCCCGACATCATCGAACACCATATAATAGAGATCCTCATCACCTTCTTTCACGGGTGAGGCGTAGATATTATTGATGATCGGCCTGGCGCCATAGCGCTCGTAGAATCGCAGCCGTGCGATGTTCTGCTTGAGGATCGTCTGGTTTTTTATTAATGCCGGGTCGTCCACGCTGCAATCAAAAAAGATACCGTAGACATTCAGCGCCAGCGCCTCCTCACGGACGCGTTCATACAGCGCACTGCCCACACCACCACCGGTCCCGCCGGGCGCCGCCGAAACCAGCTCCAGATACACTATCTCCACATCGGGAAAGTGCAGCATCATGGCAAAGCCCTTGATATTTTCCATGGCGTCTTCGGCCACCAGCAGCATGGATCGATATTTATATTTGAGTGGATTGGTTAGCTGTTGCGGCAGTTTTTCAAATTCCACCGGACGCGCGCCGGGAAATTGTTCACGCAGGATATCCAGCACCTGTTCGATGGCGCGCCGGTTACGCGGCGAGGCGGTATCATAGATTTTACGAATACGAAACATGGGCAGTGCACCGGAATAAAACCATCAAGGCATAAACTATAACACAACGAAACAATGCAGACATCGACGCGCCGATAAGCAAGCAAACGCAATGAGCAGGTAGCCCGTATGCAGCGCAGCGAAATACGGGGGAGACTGGATACACGCCTTCCCCGGAGTCCGTTGCACTCCATCCGGGCTACACAGCAGGTAGCCCGTATGCAACACAGTGAAATACGGGGAGTTCGGATGCACGCCTTCTCCGGATTCCGTTGCACTCCATCCGGGCTACACAGCAGGTAGCCCGTATGCAACACAGTGAAATACGGGGAGGTCGGATGCACGCCTTCCCCGGAGTCCGTTGCACTCCATCCGGGCTACATAGAGTAAGATTCGACGATTTTCCCCGTGTCCCCCGTGGTTTGTAACATTTATTGCCGCGCATAAAAAAACCGGCCAGTGATTTCTCACTGGCCGGTTTTGATCTTGCGACTGAAAATATTAGGCAGTGACGCCCAGTCTTTCCTGAATCGCTGCAATTACCGCGTCGCTGGAGGTGGCGTTAACCGCCATCAACAGACCTTCCTTTTCATAGAAACCGATCAGGGGAGCGGTCTTGGCGTTGTAGGTTTCAAGGCGGTGGCTGATGGCCGCTTCGGTTTCGTCTTCACGCTGCACGACCGGGCTGCCACACTTGTCACAGATACCTTCCTGTTTAGGCGGGTTGCTCTTGACGTTGTAGATGGCCTGGCACTTACCGTTGGCGCAGGTGCGGCGGGTGGTCAGACGATCGAGGATCACGTCACGCGGTACTTCGATGCTCACCGCCATGTCGAGTTCGATACCCAGTTCGGCCAGCATGGTCTTCAGCTGTTCGGCCTGCGGAATGGTGCGGGGGAAACCGTCAAGCAGGAAGCCGTTGGCACAATCCGACTCTTGCAGGCGTTTGCCCATGATGCCCATGATCAGTTCGTCGGGGACCAGGTCACCGGCGTTCATGAAGGCCTGGGCCTGTTTGCCCAGTTCGGTGCCTGCGGCAACGGCGCCGCGCAGAATGTCACCGGTGGAAATCTGTACGGAACCGTCCAGCTTGGTCAACAGCTTGGCCACGGTACCCTTACCTGCGCCTGGTGCGCCTAATAAAATCAACTTCATCAATCAATCCTCTTTGTTTAGAATGAGCATATTCGCATCATGCCGAATGACCCGATACTTGCAGTGTGGGCGCATTCTGCCCGTTCACTCCCGGTGACGCAACTCATTAATTTAATTGCAGTATAAGAAATAATATTTAGCCGCTACGATGTCCGACGATAACAACAATTCAACACCCGATACCGGCGAGTTAGCCCAAAAGCTCAATCTGGAGACCGGCAGGATCAGCTGGCAGGAATTGCAGCGCCACTTTGCCCGCGGGGTGGTGCTGGTGGTCAGCCGGCCGCTGGATCTGATCGAGGTGGCAATCAAACTTACCCAGGATGACACGCCGCAATTCGAGCGCTGGCTGGCCGAGGGTCTGCTGCGGCGGGCCCTCGATGAGGATGCCCGGGGCTGGCATGCAGCGGACACAGAATTCTGGTCGGTCGTGGTGGCCCCCTGGGTGCTGGTCCAGGCAACCGACGTAAGCACCTCCATTTAGCCTTAACAATACTCAGCATTAATACCGTTTCCTGCCTGTGCCCATCTAGCCCATGGCGCCATTCCTCCACATTTAATTGCTATCGGGTCATGCCCAAACCAGTTTTTTTTCAGGTTAAACCTGCACCACCACACTATAAAGGGCTAAATACGTTGCTGATTCAGCCGTTAAATGTAGACAGGTTATGCCTTCACTTCCCGGGCGATGTCGATTAGGGAACGCCGCCGGTTTTATAGCCGTAGGAAAAAATATGCGCAGACCGCTACTCACTCCAGGTGCCAGGTTCAGAGGGATGAAACCCCTGCTTCTGCTATTACTCATGACCCTGTCATGCGGTAGCTACGCCGAACCCGCCAAACAGGGATACATCCTGGGCGTGTTTCCCTATTTACCACCGCGTGAACTGGAAAAGGTCTTTTCACCCATCGCGGCCGACCTGAGCAAGGCGATTGGCAGACCGGTCACCTTCCGCACCAGCTCGACCTACCGCAAATTCATGGAACATCTTGATAACCAGGTATTTGATATCGCCTTTGTGCAACCCTTTGACTATATCCGTATCGCTGACAAGTATGGCTATAAACCGTTGGCCACGCGTCAGGAAACCCTGACCGCCCTCATCGTCACAAAACAGGATAGCCCCCTGAACAATGTCGGAGACCTCAAAAACAAAACGGTAGCACTGCCCCCCGAAGTGGCGGCGGTCAGCCACCTGGTCACTGACCTGATGAACACGAATCACTTCGTACCAGGCAAAGACATAAAACTAACCCACCACCGATCGCATATCTCCTGTATGCAACAGATCCTGATCGGCACGGCGGATGCCTGCGGCACGGCTGCACCCGCGCTGCGCTTCTTTCAGCACAAGATGAAAGTCGAACTGAAGATTATCGGCCAATCCAGGGCCATTCCACATACCCTATTCTGTATTCACCCCCGGGTTTCCGAGAAAGAACAACAAGCAATCCTCAAGCAGATCCTGGAGTGGGGAAAAACGGAATCCGGCAAGCAACTTCTCGCCAGAGGAAAATTAAAACCCATGATGCCTATCAAGGACAGTGACTACAATATAGTCCGGGAAATGGCGCGATAGTTCCTATGCTTGAAAGATTGGCCAACAACCTCAGATATTCTCTGAAGTACCGGATAGCGGGGATTATTTTCACACTCGAAGCGATCATGATGACATCCGTACTCGGTGTCACGCTGAGTTACTCCATGCAGAAATCCCAGCAACAACGCACCGTCACCGAGGCCGTGATGCTGAACCTGCTGGGAGACCTGAGCCGGATCGCCTTATTAACCTCGGAATATGCTGAGTTGCAGGCCTATATCGAACAGGTTGTGGATGATCCTTACATCGATACCGTGGTACTGGCGGATGGGAACAAAAACATTGTAGTAAGCAGTGAGTTTAGTCTGATTGGCCAAAAACTCCCTGCCAATAATCATGAACAAGACATACACGATACCCAGGATTCTCAACACTGGGAATACAAAGAAATAACAAATGCCACAGGCATATTTGGCAGCCTTGCTATTCGTTTTTCCAACAAGAGTCTGTATGAAACAAACAGGGAGGTCATGAATCTAGGTATCTCAATCGCCCTGATCGGCATGATCCTGATTGCTATCATTGGCATTTTTATCGGGCATATATTGACGAGAAAGCTCGAAGTTCTTAAATCCGTGGCGCGACATTTCTCCAAGGGCAATCTTGGTTCACGCACTGGCTTTAACGGCAAAGATGAAGTTTCCATCGTCGGTCACACCTTTGATGAAATGGCGGAAACCGTCGCCGAACAAATGACTGAGTTATACAAGGCCAGGGAACAACTGGAGAAGCGGGTTAAGGAGCGTACCGAGCAATTGGCCTCCGCGCGTGACGAGGCGGTGCAGGCCACCCGCAGTAAGAGCGCCTTTCTTGCCAATATGAGCCACGAGATTCGTACCCCACTCACGGCCATTATCGGCTTTACCGAATCACTACAGGAAAATGACCTGACTGATGCAGAGCGAACAGAATATCTGAATATTATCAGTCGTAGCAGCAAGCACCTGCTGCAAATCATCAGTGATATCCTCGACCTGTCGAAGATCGAAGCGGAAAAGCTTGATGTTGAATCATTAAGAATCAGCCCCGCCGAGATCACCAACGATGTAGGTTCACTGGTGCGCATGCTGGCCGAGGACAAAGGTCTGACAATCAACATCGACTACAAAACGTCGATCCCGGAATGGATCACCTGCGACCCGGTCCGTCTCAAGCAGATATTGATCAACCTGTGCAATAATGCCGTCAAATTCACTCAGCGGGGCGGTGTTACTCTTAATATAAGTTGTGATCGAGAAAATGAGGTGATCACCTTCAAGATCATAGATACCGGCATAGGGCTGACCGAACAACAGATCGACAATCTCTTTCAGGCGTTCACCCAGGCCGACTCATCCACCACCCGCAGATATGGTGGCACCGGTCTCGGCCTGCATTTATCGAAACAACTGGCGAACAAAATGGGCGGCGACATTACCGTCAAAAGCAGCCCCGACATCGGCAGTTGTTTTTGCCTGACCCTCCCGACCGGC
>JAHEDB010000142.1 GCA_024641465.1 Chromatiales bacterium
GGGGACGCCGTCTTCCGACTGGGCGACATCCACACCGTGCGGATGAATGGTATGACCGTGATATGGCGGTTGTTCCTGCGGGGCCATCATCATGTTTAGATTGATATTGGCCTGTTGACCCACGCCCAGCTCCAACACCGGACCAGGCAGGGTACATCCACCGCCACCACCGCCCATGCCGTTTTGACAAAAGACCCAGAAGGTGACATTCGCGCCATCACTCATGGTCTTATTGATCTGGCGCACCACCAGTGAGACATTGGTTGCATCGAGGACAGGGATTGCCGTTGTGGCAGCGCCACCGCCACCTCCACCGCCGCCCATACCACCGCCTCCCATGCTGCCACCACCGGAGCTTGAAGATGAAGCCACATCGATGGTTATATTCGCAGGATTCAGGCCGATATCGGCACGGGTATTGCTGACGGTATAACTACCGCTGGTACTGGACGAAAAGCTCAATTGTGCGGAAAAACTACCGCTGCCATTGGTTTGAATGCTGATTGTGCGATTACTGGTACTGATGCTGAACGAGCGCAGGTTGGACGATGAACCCTTGCTGACGCTCAGGCCCGAAGGGTAACTCCAGGCAAACGTCGCACGGCTGCGACTGTCATTGCCACTCAGTGTGACAGTACCGCTGGCGCCGACAGCCAGGCTTAGGGAAGTCGGTGACAGACTGGCGCTGGCGGCCGAGGCGGAAAAGGATACCGCCGTTGCGCCCAGCGAGACAAGCAATAGCAATCCCGTCCGGGTAATACCTGGTGTGATAAATAAACGCGATATTGTAGTTAGTAATTTCATGTGCTCATCCTCCCTCAATTACCGACGATCAGGGTTGCGGTACCATTCAGATAGACACCATTGGCTGTCTCCATCTGTGCGGTATGTACGTGCATCGGGAAGATGCCACCTCGTAACTGATACAACACCATCATGGTCTGACCGGCCTTGACGTTGATGGTGTCCTGCCATTCAAAGTTCGACAGGTGTTGTCCGTTGCGGTCAATCACCCGGAAGTGATTACCGTGCCAGTGCAATGATTCATCAAACTGACCGGCATTGACGATGCGCACCAGCCCCACTTGCCCTACTCTACCTTGCAGCACGGTATTGGGATCATGCATACCATCAAAACCACCCTGGCCGTTGATCATGAAATAGTTGGGTCGATAGGTGCCGGTACTGACGCTTTGCCCGGCGGCTGCGCGGGTGTTCCAGCGTGGCACGTCCATATCCGATAACACCCACAGCCGTTCGATGTTGTAACTCGGCCCATTGTTCCATGCACGATTGGCCGTGCTGGATCGCACGATCAAGGCGCCGTGCAGGCCCATTTCACGGTTGACGTTACTGGCAAGGGTATCGCGATAGAAAAACACGCCCCCCTGGCTGGGTGTGAAGGTGTAGGTTTTGCGACCACCCGGCGCGATGCTGCCGGTATCCGTGGTGACGCCCTGGATGACAAAGTTGTGATTCTGATTGTGATTATTGATCACCTCAACGGAGGTGGACTGTCCTTGAGTCGCCTCCAGAATCGGTCCGGGCACCATCGGTGGTGCGCCATTGGCATCGGTGTAACCCCAGACACTGATCACGCCACCACCATCACCATTGATGGTCAGAAAACCCGGTTCTATATATAAGGTGTACGTTGCGGCCCAGACGTGTGTGAAAGAGATCATGGATAGCGACAACAGTGCCAACAGCCTTAACCCTGCACTGCGCCGCATAGTGATATGCGGTCCGACCATAGTGAGTATTCTCCTCTGGTGAAATAACAAAGAAGCCTTAGGCTTTCTGTACATCCTTGTCACCGGCAACAGGCTTAACACTGATAATATTAGGAGAGGAATCAAATAAAATATTGTGATAAATGTTACACAGCCAATATATAAATCGTTACACAAAAACTCATGTAATATTTGTCACGCAACTTACGTTTAACATACAAAACAAGTCAACAATAACTTTATCTCTAGCAATATTGAATCTGTCACTTTTTACGTTGTGTTTAAACAAATCATTTAAGTAGGCTCTAGTAAATTCTTTTCCCGTCATTTCGCCGAATCAATCAGACCTTCCTTAAATGATATTACTCACTATCCAACTAAAATATTTCACCCGTAATTATGGAAAGCTATTGAACTTGCTTATGCCAAACAGCACAATCGCCCGATTAGCGTTCAACTCGTTCGCTGCAAACTACGGAGAATTTCTGTTATGCGCTTGCCTCAATCAGGTTGTCTGACCTTCGTCTACGCACTGCTCCTTGGCGTTACACTCTGCCATGCATCCGCCTTCGCAGAGACACCCAGCAGAGTCACACTGGGCACGGCCACCAAGGGAGGCGGCTTTCAACTGTTTGGCCAACACCTGGCAGAGACGATCAACAACACCGATAACAGTCTGCGGATCGAGGCCATCGCTACCAAAGGCAGCACACAGAATCTGCCTTACCTTAAAACAGGCAAGGTCGATATCGGTCTGATCGAAGGTAATGCCGCATCCCAAACCCTGCAAGCCGGTGAACTCAAGGTGTTATCGGTGATGTATCCCAACCCCGGCATGTTCGTGGTGCGGGCCGATTCCCCCTATCGACGCATTGAAGATTTAAAGGGCCAGAAGATCGCCATTGGTACACAGTCCTCCGGGCTACGCATCCTGGCGGGCGATGTGCTCGATGGCATCGGGTTCAGGGCAGGCCGTGACTTTGAGGATGTGGTGCTCGATAAGGCCGGTGATGGACCCCGCCTGGTGACAGAAAAAAAGGTCGCCGCATTGTGGGGGGCCGGCATCGGCTGGCCGGGGTTTGAGAAGCTCGCCCATGACCCGGCGGGTGCCCGTTTCATCGCGCCGTCTGCCGCGCAGTTGAAACAGATCCTCGCCAAACACCCGCAGCTGAAGACCATGTCGGTGCCGGCCGGTTCCTACCCGGGTCAGGCTACACAAATCGATTCCGTTGGCCTGTGGTCGCTGATCATGGTTCGACAGGGCATGTCCGATGAGGTGGTGTACCGTCTGGCGCGTGCACTGCATCGCGGTGAAGTCGCCCTTGCCAAACAACTGGCGCAGGCCGCTTATACCACGGCAAAAAATACCGTTGAGCAGGTGTCACTCGACCATCTGCACCCCGGCGCGATCCGTTATTATCGTGAAGCGGGTCTACTCCACTGACACACAACGCTGCCGATATCGGGGGTGGTAACACCGGCTAACGTGGGCGAGATCGGCCCCTCGTTAAACTCATCTGTTGAGCAGTATCGTGTTATGCTTTGCCTCAGACATGACACCCACAGGCCGCTTGTGAAAAAGATCGCAATTTTTGTTGATGTACAGAATATTTATTACACCACCCGTCAGGCCTATGGCCGACAGTTTAATTACCGCAAACTCTGGCAGCGCCTGAGTAGCGAGGGAGAGATCGTATCCGCCATTGCCTATGCCACCCATCGCGGCGATGACGGCCAGGTCAAGTTTCAGGATGCCCTCAAGCACATCGGTTTCACCGTAAAACTCAAGCCCTTTATTCAGCGCAGTGACGGCTCCGCCAAGGGCGATTGGGATGTGGGGATCACCATCGATGTCATGCAAATCGCAAAAGACGTGGATAACGTGATATTGCTCTCGGGGGATGGTGACTTCGATCTGTTGCTGGATAAAATCCGGCAGGATTATGCGGTCAGTACCGAAGTCTATGGCGTACCCTCACTCACCGCCAATTCATTGATCAACGCCGCCGGCATCTATCATCCCATTGAGCAGGATTTATTATTGTAACAAGCGCGATTGATTACGCCTGTGCGCGTGGCACAATGGCCAACTCATCACCCTCACCGATCGGGGTGGTCGGTTCGGAAAATTGCTTATTGACAGTGACCTGAACCCGCTCATCGGCAAGGCTGTCCGCCCAGGCCTGTCCGCGCTCGCGCAACCAGGCAAGCAGATCCGTTACCGTCAGCACGGATGCCGGCAGGGTAAGTGCTTCGAACTCCTGACCGGCAATATTCACCAGTTGCATAAAATAAAGTATTCTAACGCTACGCTCACCCGGCGCCGTCGGCAGGTTGCGTTGCAGCCCATGCTTGCTCAACCTGAGCAGGTAGTCATTCCAGTTGCCCGCATAGTCCTCACCCAGTCGATACAGTGTCTCCCAGGAATAGACACCTGTGTCATGACCATCATCGAAGAACAGTCGTAAGGCGTAATTACCCTGCGGTTCGATATTGCTGATATTGACCGAGGCCTTGCCGTACACCGGCAGACGAGCCACCTTCACTTCGGCAGCAGGAGAAAACACCCGCAGGTACTCACACGGAAGTTTGAAGGTCTTGCCATCGGAAAATCTAATCTCCAGCAGGCGCGACTTTTGATGCAAATCGATCGCCGTGGGAGCGATTTTGTCGACTTTATTTGCCATAAAACTTTTTTACCTTTTGTATTGTTACCAGATGGTTTACCTGAGACCGTTGCCGGCCTATGTCACCCTCAATGCACGGCGGGTAATTTCGTCCGCTCATAGAACTCCTGCATCAGTTCGCGTACCGGATCCGGATAATTCAGACGCACCATCTCGGACATGCCCTCTTTAAAAAATCCCGGTGCGTCCATCGGCAGGCGCAGGATCAGTTCATCAAACACATTTGCCATTACATCAAGGTCATGGCTGCGCGTTGCGACAATGCCACGATTGATATTCAGGACCCGCCACGGTCTGGCCGGATTCGAATTATCCAGATCATGCCGGATGATAACACTGCTGGCCTGTGCAACCTGTCCCATAAATTTGGCCAGTTTGGCGAGTGTCGGTTTGTCCTGCAAGGCATTTGCCAGATAGGCCAGCCCATCCACCACCGGCTGGATATTGGTCAACACCCCATGATGAGTAATAACCCATTGCGCCAGGGTCAGGCCTGCCTGCTCGATGTCCTGTTTCTCCGTCATGAGTTTTTTCGTGGCCAATATATCGACCAGTTGATCGATAAGTGCAAAACCCTGCTCAGCGATATCGGTAATTTCATCCACTGAAAGTGTCGGGTCTTGTTGAGCCACCGCCTCTGCGATATCAAATACCTGCTGCAACGCGCTTATCGCGTGCAGGCTCTCCATCGCCGTTGCTTTGTCCTTGTGTTCAAGGGTCGACTTCAGGGAGGAGAGAATTTTTCTTGCTTCGGGAAAGGAATCAAACATAGCAAGGGATGATAGCAGGACTGAGCTGGTTTTACGTTAGCGGTGTATCAAAATACATACGGTAAAATCTAATCCTCCACATCAACGGAAAATCAGGGCGGCGTCGTAGCCGCCGGTCCCTTGTGCATGGCCTTAAAATCAGCACAGAAATCCCTGCGCTCCATCTGTGGGGTAAACCAGACTATGTCAAAAGGCAGGGATTCCGCACCCCATTGCTCGGCGTAGTGCGTAACGTCGGTCTCCCCGGCAACAACTTCGGTAAAACCGATGGTGAGGACCCTGTTGGCCTTCACCTGTTTGGCCAGGTACAGGGGCACACCCCGATCCTTGCGGACGTGCCCGGCACCGGCGATCAATACCTTCACCGGGGCACGGTTTCTCGTCAGACTATGGGCGATCACCGCATCGCGTACACGCTGTGCGAGGATCATCTTGTTACTCGCCTCATCGCCCAGCATATTGCAGTGAGACTGTTTGATCTCCTGTTGTAATGATTTCTTTTGTGCCTCCGCCAGTGGCGCCTGTTGCAGCATGGTTTTATAGGCCTTGGGTAATTTATCTTCGCCATGCTGGGTAATTTGCTTGAGCCGTTCACGATTCAGGTTGGCCGGCATGATCGGATAACCCGTCGCGATGACCTCGGTAAACAGGCCTTTATAGCGTTGTTCATAATCCCAATGGTTGCGAAACTGTTCCAGGATAGCAATCATCTGCTCAACCGAAGTGATCGGGTGGCGGGCGAGAAGATTGCCCTGCTGATCATCGATCATCTCAAACGCCACACTGGCCTGCCGCCCGGCCTGCTGCAATTGCCGAACGATCTGCGTCTGGTGCGAGTGATGCACGGGGTTGTCATGCCGTTCACCGAGCAGCAGATATTCCGCCGCGAGTATTTTTCTGTCGAGCGCGGCCTGATCTATAAATTTCCCGGCCTGCACATCCCAAATCCTGCCGACCAGGGGATGTTCAAGCTGCGTCAGTCTGGGAGACGGCGATGAAGCGCAGGCCGCCAACCACAACAGCAGACTGCCGGTGAGTAACAACCGGCAGAAGCCAAACTGCCCGTAACGAACTATTTTATGGATCATACTCTGTAACCTTATCAATTAAA
>JAHEDB010000143.1 GCA_024641465.1 Chromatiales bacterium
TGCGATAAAGGCCTTGCTGAGCGGGTCATTCAATACCACGCTGAGGCCGTTGGCCTCCATGGCCATTCTCAAATAGATACGCTGCGACTGCTCATGTGATGCAATGGCAATGTTGATGTTGCCCAGTTCCGGTTCTTTCATGTTTGGCCCTTAACACGCCCTGTCCTGCCAGTATTCAGTGTCGTTGATCGAGCAACGACTGGATATTTTCCAGCAACTCACCTTCGCTAAAGGGTTTACCCATGTAGATATTGACCCCGATCTTGTCGGCGCGGTCGCGGTGTTTCTGGCCGGTGCGCGAGGTGATCATGATGATCGGGATATGCTTCAAGCGCTCATCGTTACGCACGTTGGTGGCCAGTTCAAAACCGTCCATACGCGGCATTTCAACGTCGAGCAGCATCACATCCGGTTGCATTTCCTGCAACTGTGCCAGGGCATCGACGCCGTCTTTGGCGGAGACCGCCCGATAGTTATTACGCTCCAGCAGGCGGGTGGTGACTTTACGCACGGTGATCGAATCGTCGATTACCATAATGACCGGATCCTGCGCCTTCTGCTCGATGACCTGCGGCGCAATGACCGGCTCGCTCACCAGCTCTTCCTGGATGGCGGCGGCACGAATCAACACGCCGAGGTCGATGATCAATACCACGCTGCCATCACCCATGATGGTGGCGCCGGCGATACCACGCATGGTGCTCAACTGTGGACCGACCGGCTTGACGACAATTTCGCGGCTGCCGATCAGGTTATCGAGCTGTACCGCGGCGCGGTATTCACCACTACGCACCAGCAACAGTGGTACGCGGCTGCGGTCCTGCGGGATGTGGGGTTGGGAGATACCCATGGCCGAACCGAGGTGCATGAACGGATAGTCCTGCCCCAGCCATTGGTAAACCGGTTTGTCCTGATCATACAGGGCTTGCAGTTGCTCGGTGCTGATACGTTCGACACCCTCGACGCTAAGCAGCGGCAGGGCGAAGGTTTCTTCACCGACCAGCACCATCAGGGCACGAGTCAGTGACAGGGTCAGCGGCAGGCTGACGGTAAAGGTCGAGCCGTTGCCCTGTTCGGTTTCGATATGTAACAGACCGCCTAGTTGTTTGATCTCGTTGTTGACCACATCCATACCGACACCGCGACCGGCGATCTGGGTCACTTCATCGGCGGTACTGAAACCCGACTCCATAATGAGGTCAAAGAGAATTTCTTTAGTGACATGACTGTCCGGTTTCAGCTTGCCCTTCTCGAGGGCCTTCTTCTGGATCGCCGCCATGTCGATACCGGCGCCATCATCGGACAGGGTCAACACGATATCGGCGCCCTCGCGTGACAGGCCGAGGTTGATCTGGCCTGTCTCCTGCTTGTGCGCGGCGCGACGTTGGGATGGTGATTCCACACCGTGCGCCACCGCGTTGCGCAGCATGTGTTCCAGTGCGGGCAGCATGCGCTCCAGCACGGTACGATCGATTTCACTATCGGCGCCGTGCAGATGTAACTCGGCATGCTTGCCCAGTTCTTCCGCGGTCTGCCGCACGATACGCCGCAGACGGTTGGCCTGGCTGCTGAACGGCACCATGCGGGTACGCATCAGGCCTTCCTGCAATTCGGTATTGACCCGCGATTGCTGCACCAGCAGTGTTTCAGACTCACGGGTCAGCCCCGCCAGGATGGCGCGCAAGCTATCAAGGTCATTCAAACTTTCCATCATGCCGCGCGACAACTGCTGCATCTGGGTAAAGCGGTCAAACTCCAGAGGATCAAAATCCTCCTGGTTATGACTAAAGGAGTCTTCGGTACGATACTGGATCTGCGCCTCGGCCTCCATTTCAAACTTACGCAGCTGCTCGCGCAGACGATCAACCGTGTCGTCCAGTTCCTGCAGGTTGTAACGGAAGGCATTGGTCTGCTGTTCCATGCGGGAACGATAGATGCTTACCTCACCGGCAAAGTTAACCAGGTTATCGAGTAGCTCGGAACGCACCCTGACCAGCTCTTTGGCAGGCAGGCGATCGGCTGGCAACTGTTCTTCCGGGGTTTGTTGCAACTCCTGCCTTTCGATTTTTCTGAGTGAATTCATTGGCACGACATTATTCGGCACGGGTCGTGCGCCACTGTCGGTCTCCACCGCAACCAGTTCCAGACCTTTCACGGGTTCGGCTGGCGGCTCGTCCGCTATTTCGACGTCTTCCCCGGCATCGAGCCCGGCTGTATCGATCGGTTCACTGACCGGTTCACCACTCAGCAGACTGGCCACCATGGCAATGATGTTATCCGCCGCGCCAAGCGGCGTCTTGGCCATGACCTGATCGAGCATATTGACCAGCGCATCCTGGGCGGCGAGTAAAATATGAAACGCCTGTTCCGACATCTCCAGTCGGCCATCGACAATCGCCTCCAGCATGGATTCAATACTGTGACTGAGATCGCCCATTTCGATCAGCCCCGCCAGGCGGGCTCCGCCCTTGAGGGTATGCAACAGGCGTTGCATAACGGCGATATATTCCGGGTTCTGCTTATCATCTGACCACTGATGCAGGGTCTGATCACTCTCATCGAGGATCTCGGCGGCCTCTTCCAGGAAAATAGCCAGCAACTCTTCATCGTGCTCCGCTTGCTGACCGCTAGCCTGCCTTTGCTTACCCCTGATCGGTTGCATCTGAGTAACATTGGAATCAGCAAGCGCAACCTGGTCGGCGTCGGCCGCCACCGGTTCAAGACGATACAGCCCCTCGATCGTTTGCAGCAGCGCATGATGATCCGGCAAGGCGGCATCCTGCTTATCCAGCAAGGCAATCGACTTTTCGGAAAAATCGATGCAGCCTATCAACATCCTGACGGCCTCTTCCGGGACACCAAGCTCGCCCGTGGCCAGATGCTGGGCATATTTTTCCACCTGACCGAACAATCCCGCCAGTGTTGGCACGGTAGCGGTGCGTGAGCATCCCGTCAGGGTATGCACCGCCCGGATCAGTTTTGGGTTGGCGGTCCGGTCGACGTCATCGCGCCAGCCTTCAATATAACTGTGCAGTGCGGCGAGATGGCTTTCCACTTCTTTGCGATAGATATCTAGCAGGGTCTTGTCCATGGCCGGGGCAAGACTATCCGACTCGGGCAACTCGATGATCAGCGTCTTATCAGCCGATTCAGCAGACTCCTTCACGGCCTTGACCGTCTTACCCTGACCAAGCGCCTCGGCCTGCTGCATCAGGGCATAGATCGCCTGACCCGGTTTGTCACCCGCGACATACATCTCCAGTAAGTCCGGCAGGTTCTCAATCGACTGCTGTAACAGGTCGTACATCACCGGTCCCGGTTCGATGGTTTTGTCGATCACCCGGTTGAGCATATTTTCAAAGGCCCAGGCAAACTCACCGATATCCGCCGCACCGACCAGGCGGCCACTGCCCTTGAGGGTATGAAAGGAGCGGCGTAACTCACGCAACGATTCTTCATCCGCCGGATTGGCACTCCAGATCGGCAGTAGCCGTGCAATATTGCCGTGCTCCTCTCGCGCCTCTTCGATAAAGATCTCCATGATCTCATCATCAATTTCATCCGGCAGTTGCACGGCCCTGGCGGGTTTGTTAGCTGGCGTAGGGGGTGTGGCGGGAGGTGGAGCAGCTTGTACAGCTTGTTCAACGACCTCACTCGGCTGGGCATTTGTATTGAATAATTCACCCAGGGTGACATTCGCCAGTTGCAATATATTCCTTATGTCATCGGTCAGTTCCGATTCACCATCCTGCACCGCCTTGATAACGGCGATCATGTCCTTGGTAATTTGCGCGACATCTTCCTGCTCGGTCGCCTTGGCAAACTGTTTGATCTCTTTCAGATCTTTTTGCAGTTTGCGGGAAAGTTTTTTATTGTCGGCAGCCTGATACCACTCGCTCAGCTGTGCTTCGAGTTCAGCTGTTGCTATCGGCGGCGTCAACTTTTTTGTCGGTCTGGTCTCTACCGCGGTGGCACGCTCATCGCTCATCGGCGACAGTATCAGTTCGTCGATCTCCGCCAGACCGGTGTCCTGCCCGTCATCGATCGATAGCGACGGCATCTTGGTCATATCCAGCAGGGCGCTATCGAATTCGATCTCCTGGGTTACATTTGAGGTATTTTGCGCAGCATCGCCAGGAGCAAACTGGGCCGAGTACTCATCAATCGAGGCATCCAGTTCCAGCAAGGCGCTGTCAAAATCGATCTCCTGGGTTTCGTTCGATGTATTGCCCGTGGTCGATAAATCACCGACAGTTTCGTCTTGTAGTGACTCGATGGAGGCATCCAGCTCCAGCAGGGCGCTGTCTAGATCGATCTCCTGAGTATCATTTGATGTATTCCCGGCTGGCGCATCAATCTGGCTATCGGACAGTTCTTCCACGGAGATCATCGAACTGTCGAGTTCATATTGCTGGCCATCGTCACCCGCAGTATGCTTCGCCAGTTCCTTCTCAAAGTCGGCCAGGGACAATTCGGAGGTCGACATGTCCGACAGATCGATATCCATCAAATCAGCGCTGTCATCCCTGCCAAGATCAAAATCCGGGGAGCCCAGATCGATCATGGTGTCATCGGTTTGCGGTACGAGATGGACCGGGGCCTCAAGATTGTTCTGTGTATCGGCCAGGCCTTCTTCCTCGGCCGGAGCGGCACTTGTCTCATCCTGCGCCTGCTTGCCGCCCACCCCGATGAAGGCCAGGCGTTCCGCCGCGACATTCAGAATACTGTCGGGGTTGCCCCATTGGCCGGATACGGAATCCATAAAGTATTCGATACTGCTGATCGCATCGGCCAGGGCATCCATCTGTGCCGGGTCCTGGATCCGCCTGGCACCGATCATGGCCGTCTGAATGTAGTCGCGACAACCGGCGATCAATTCGGCCGCCCTTGGCATATCGAGCATGTCGAAGCTGCCGCGAATCTGATCCAGCAGTTCGGGGACATCGGTAATCAGGGTGATATTGCGCGGCATGTCGATAAACAGACTCAGCGACTCTTTTACCTTGGCCATATTGGCGCGGGCCTCGGTCATCACTGAATCGATCAACTGATGTTGCTGGGTCTCGGCTGTCAACTCTTCAGCTTGCCCACCGGCCTTTTCAGTCGGCTTGACGATATTACCCTGTAACAGGGCCTCGATGCTCAGCAGGGTATCGGCAACGCCCATCAGGCCGGCTTCATCGAGAGCCGTTTCACCTGCCGCGATGCCCTTCAGCACCACAATTTGTTCCTGAATGTCCTTGCGTTGTTTGCCAAAGCCGAGCATGCCGAGGGTATCGGCAATCTGCGACAGATCATCCGCCATGCGCGGCAGCAGGCTTAAATCCTTTTCCTCGACCCGTACCAGTACGTCCAGCGCATCCTTGACCTGTAACAGGTTGTCGAGCAGGACGGTCGATACGGTCTGCATCAGATCCGCATTCGGACCGGTCAGGTCGACCCGCGCCTGTTCGAGGGTCTCGGCATCGGGCAGGGCCTCGGCCAGTTTGAATTTCTTTTTCAGTTCATTGACGCGTTCGCCAGTGGATGAGGCACTGGCGACATAATAGAGCAGGTTTTTTTCCAGCTCGGCCGGTGGTTCACTGGACAGCGCGGTTTCACCATGGTCGATGATCTTTTTGATCTGTCGATCCACCTGCCCCATCAACAACTTGACCGCAACACTGGTTTCGATACCGCCCTGTTTGAGGGCCTCGATCACACCACTGGCAGACCACAGCACGCGATTGACCTCGGGGTCATTGGCCGATTCACGCAACTCTTCGATCACACTATTGATTTTTTGCAGGCCGCCTTTCGGATCGCTGTCACGGAACCAGTCGAGCAGACCACGGTGATAGGTGTGACGTAATTTTTTCGCCAGCGCCGACAGGGTTTCAGATCGAGCGGCGGTCGATACCGGCAGTTCGACATCCAGATCGGGGGTGAATAGCGCACTCTCGCTCAACAGGGGCTGACCACGTGCCGCACGCAGTTCATTCAGCAAGGGTAGCAACACCATGGGAATATCTTTGTAGCCGGACTGCAGGCGTTCAAGATAGTCCGGCAACTGCCACATGGCCTGCATCATGACTTCATAGATATCGTCACGGCCGTCGATCTTGCCGGTTTCCAGGTCACGGGCGAGCAGTTCCAGCTCTTCCGCCAGCATGGCCGCGCCGTACAGTTCCACCATCTGCAGGGTGCCGCGCACCTGATGAATAAGATTGGTAATGAGTTTTAGCTGGGTCGTCTCGG